>NZ_JBQOJA010000049.1:0-9261 GCF_054971385.1 Marinococcus tarijensis
AAGATATGTTTCAACGGCAGGGTTAACTTCAAGGCTGGAAAAGGACAGCCGTTTACACAAAATTATTGACGGTCCCAGAAACTCTTTTCAAGTTGAACAAAGAAACAAATAACATGAAAAAAGAATTAAGTACATATTTTGGTTAAGACCCATAAAATAGGATATAAATTTTCATTCTCTCTTTTTATGCTTGCAAGTTCTCAACTATTGTTGAAATTCCTTGCCCGCCCCCAATACACAAAGTAACCAGTCCGTATTTCTCTCCCCGACGCTCCATTTCATGGAGTATTTTTGTCATAAGAATAGCACCTGTAGCTCCAATAGGATGGCCCAGGGCAATAGCTCCTCCATTAACATTAAGTCTAGCGGTATTGATACCTAATTCCTTCACCACAGCTAATGTTTGGGCGGCGAATGCTTCGTTCAATTCAATGAGACCCATAGCTTCAAGAGATAAATTCGCTTGCTTTAATGCCTTTTTTGTAGAATACACAGGTCCGATTCCCATAACTTCCGGTCCTACACCCGAAGAAGCTTGAGCTATTATTTTAGCTTTTGGCACTAATCCTTTTTCTTTAGCCTTTTCTTCTTCCATCATTAATACTGCTGCAGCAGCGTCGTTTCTTCCGCTAGCACTTGCTACTGTAACCGATCCTTCTTCTTTAAATACCGATGGAAGTTTCGCCAGCTTCTCCATTGGTGTAAGACGAGGATGCTCATCGGTATCAAAGATAACTGTTTCTTTCTTTTTCTTTATCTCATAAGGAACGATTTCTTCCTTGAAGTACCCTTTTTCTATAGCATTTTGTGCTTTCATTTGACTTTGAAAAGAAAACTCATCTTGTTCCTCTCTTGAAATAGAATATTGTTCAGCAAGGTTTTCCGCTGTAATTCCCATAGTTAAATCTCCATATTCTTCTATCGGCTGGGAATTGGGTTGGCTTTCCGTATTAGGATCAAGGATCTGTCCATTTCCTGCTCGGAGACCGAATCTAGCGTTACGCAGATAATATGGAGCCGTGCTCATACTCTCTGCCCCGCCAGCAATGATTGTGTCTGATAATCCTTGCCTAATCTGCATATCGGCATTGTTAATAGCTTGAAGTCCCGAACCACATTGACGATGAACAGTATAGCCCGGTACTTCTACTGGGAAGCCCGCCCGTAGAAGAGAAAGACGAGCTAAATTCGAAGAGTCGGCACTCTGCTTGGCTTGACCAAGAATCACTTCTTCAACGTCATTTTTCTGGATGCCCGAACGGTTAGTCACTTCATGGATAACCTTTGCCCCAAGGTAATCCACTAATTCATTTTGCAAAGCTCCCCCCATTTTTCCGACTGCTGTTCGTACTGAGTTAATCACTACTGGATTATTCATCGTTTCCCCCCTACCTTCTCATTCTGTTTTACTTCTTTCTGTAATTGAGAAGCAATAATGTTCCGTTGGATCTCGGAAGTTCCTTCATATATTCTTGCAATTCTAGCATCTCTATAATATCGCTCTATTGGATATTCTTTCATATATCCCTTGCCTCCATGGATTTGAACAGCAGTATCTGCTATACGTCCATATACTTCGGAACCAAACAATTTTGCAATCGCTGCCTCTTTAATCACCTTGTTTCCTTGATCAGCCTGCCATGCAGTTCGATAGGTTAGAGCTCGTAATGCTTCAATTTCCACGGCCATGTCTGCAAGTTTATGTTGAATGACCTGTTGATCAAATAAAGGTTTGCCAAATTGTTCTCTTTCAAGTACGTAATTCAAGCAATGGTTCAATAATTTTTCAGAAGATCCTAGGTTTCTCGCGGCTAACCCAGCACGACCAGTAGATAGAATTTTAAGAGCGTTGACATATCCTTGATTTACTTCCCCCAATACGTTTTCTTCTGGTACTTCCACATTTTCGAATATTAACTCTGATGTATAAGTGCCACGCATCCCCATCTTGTCGTCTATTTTCCCGATTCGAAATCCAGGGGTATCTTTTTCTACGATAAAAGACGTAATGCCTTTTGCACCTCGCTCAGGATCTGTAATTGCCATTACGGTATAAACATTGGCAATAGGACCGTTGGTAATATAATGCTTCATTCCGTTAATAATATATTTGTCGTCTTTTTTTACAGCAGTCGTACTCAAATTTGTAGCATTTGATCCTGCCTCCGGTTCAGTTAAACAAAAGGCTCCTATCCATTCTCCACTCGCC
This sequence comes from Marinococcus tarijensis, assembly GCF_054971385.1. Lineage (NCBI taxonomy): Bacteria > Bacillati > Bacillota > Bacilli > Caryophanales > Bacillaceae > Marinococcus > Marinococcus tarijensis. Next base: position 2,210 of record NZ_JBQOJA010000049.1, read on the forward strand.
AATTTCGGTAAATATTTCTTTTTTTGTTCATCATTACCTAATTGCACTATTCCTGAAGTACCAATGCCTGTGTGTGCGCATACGAGAGTAGTAAACCCATTATGAGTTTGCCCCAATTCTTCATAGATAGCACACTTATCCACCATGTTAAGACCATGGCCGCCATACTCTTTAGGAATATTAAGGCCAAACAAACCTAATTCCTGAGATTTTTTATAAATACCTTCCGGTATTTTATCTTCTTCTTCAATTTGCATTGCTACGCTTTCCACGTCTTCTTGGACAAATTGTCTTATCTTTTTTCTAAATAATTCAGTCTCTTCGCTAAAATTGAAATCCATCTTTTCTTCCCTCCGCTGTGCTTTATTATTGATTATTAAATTCAGCTTTTCTTTTGTCTAAAAACGCTTGGGTACCTTCATTTTTATCTTCTGTCCCAAACGCGATCGTTTGAGCAAATTTTTCAAGCATTAGAGCAGTTTCAATATCTGTGTCAAATCCTTTATTTACTACCATCTTTGCTAGCTTTACAGCTACAGGGCCTTTAGAGGAAATTGTTTGTGCTACTTTTTTTACTTCTTCTAATAGTCGCTCTTTAGAAACAATTTTTGTAATGAGTCCCCAATGCTCCGCTTCTTGTTCATCTATAATTTTTCCAGTTAAAATCATTTCCATTGCTTTGCCTTTACCGACTATTCTGACTAACCTTTGCGTCCCACCAGCTCCAGGTACAATCGCTAGATTTAGTTCAGGTAGACCCATTTTTATTTCTGTAGCAGCGATGCGAATGTCACAAGCCAAAGCCAGTTCAAAACCTCCGCCCAAAGCAACCCCATTAATGGCAGCAATAGTAGCCTTCTCACAATCTTCTATTTTTTTATAAGTGGCCTGCATCCCAGGTACAAGGGCGTCTAACATCTTTCTGTCCCTTAACTGTTTAATATCAGCTCCTGCAGCGAATGATTTTTCCCCTGCTCCTGTAAAAACCAGAACTCTTACTTGTTCGTTTTCTTCAAGTTCCTCTACCGCTCTTTCTATCTCTTTTAATGTTTCGCTATTTAAAGCATTTCTAGTTTCTGGCTGGTTGATTTTTATCGTGCCTATTTCATTCTCTATGTTCACTAGAATATTTTTAAACATAATTATTTCCTCTCTTCATTCATATTGGTAAAAACCAGTTCCTGTTTTCTTTCCTAATTTTCCTGCTTTTACATACTTAATCAAAAGGGGGCAGGGTCGGTATTTTTCTCCTAATGTTTGGTACAAGTATTCCATGTTTCTAAGTCTTGAATCCAACCCAACGAGATCAGCGAGTTCAAGCGGGCCCATTGGATGATTCAATCCTAGCTTCATCGCTTTATCAATATCTTCTGCAGAAGCTACTCCCTCCATCAAAAGATTCATCGCTTCATTGCCAATCAAGCAATTCATTCTACTTGTCACAAAACCCGGAAATTCATTAACTTCCACCGTTTCTTTTTTCATTTGACTGCCTATCTCTTTTACCTTATCTACAGTCTCCTGGGAGGTATCCAACCCTTTAATTAATTCGATCAGTTTCATTTTATGAACTGGGTTAAAAAAATGCATTGCTATTACTTTATCTGGACGAGAAGTTTGTGCTCCGATTTCTGTTGGACTCATCGTTGAAGTATTTGTTGCTAGTATTGTAGATGGTGAAGATAAATCGTCTAATTCTTTGAAAATTTTCACCTTTAAATCCATCTTCTCAAGTACGGCTTCGATAACTAACTCTGCCTCTTCCACACAATCTTTAAGATCAGTAGAAAAAGTAAGGTTATTCATAGAACGAATAACATCTTCTGGGTGAATAAAATTTTTTTCCGCGCTCTTGTTCAACTCTTTTTCTATATAAGTTTTAGCCTCGCGCAATGCTTCAGGATTTACGTCGTTAATATGAACCTCATAATCATTTAAAGATGCAGCATAAGCAATACCTCTGCCCATCACTCCTGAACCTACAATAGCAATCTTTTTCATCTCTATTTTCAACTCCTATTTTTAAGGGGAATATTTCTATTCATCAAATATTTTTAATAATATTCTCTAGTAAAATTTTCATCCAATTCAAAGTAAGCTGGTGTTTTTTCTCTTAGTTCCTCTAAAGAAACAGAAGGGTCTAATTCTTTAAGTATCATTTTATTTTCATTGAAATGGAATACTGCTATTTCTGTGACTACCATGCTTGCTTTTTTCACCCCACTCTTAGGATAAGTTAGTTTCTTCACCAATTTGGGTTCTTGGTCTTTCGACACATGGGTTAATGCAATAATAATACTCTTTGCTCCAGCTATTAGATCCATTGCGCCACCCACGCCCAAAATATCTTTCCCCGGAACGGCCCAATTAGCAATTTCTCCTGTTTCATCCACTTGGAGGCCCCCCATCACCGCCACGTCAACATGGTTGCCTCTAATCATTGCAAACGAAGTTGAACTATTAAAAAGTGAAGCACCTTTGTTCATGCTCACTGGCTTTTTACTGGCATTAATTAGATCCATATCTATGGCATCTTCTGAAGGCTCCGGCCCAATGCCCAACAAACCATTTTCAGCTTGTAAATATACCTCTTTTTCTTCTATATAGTTAGGAATGAGACTAGGTATCCCTACTCCTAGATTCACAATTTGGTTTTCTTGCAGTTCATTAGCTACACGTTTAGCTATTTTGGATTTACTTGGCGCTCCTGTCTTGTTCAACATAACTACCTCCTTCTTTTACGTACTTTGTATTTTTTACGATAAAGTCTATAAAAACATGGGGGGTCCCAACGTTTTCTGGAGGGATTTCGCCTGGTTCGACTATTTCATCTACTTCAGCGATTACTATGTTTCCGGCTTGAGCTACATCGGGGTTAAAATTCATCCCTGTTTTATGATAAAAAAGATTACCAAGTGTATCCGCTTTCAAAGCTTTTACCAAAGATACATCTCCCTTAATAGCTTTTTCTAGCACGTAAAGTTCTCCATCAAATTCACGCACTTCTTTTTCTTTAGCCAACTCTGTACCAACAGCAGTTCTAGTAAAATACGCAGCAATGCCTGCCCCTCCAGCTCTAAGAGATTCTGCCAAAGTACCTTGGGGGATTAATTCAATCTCCAATTCATTCGCTATCCATGCTTTTACAGCATCTCTATTCGTGGTGAAATAAGAACCAACTGCCTTTTTTAATTGTTTAGATAGCAATAGTTTTCCTAACCCTTTTCCTTCCTCGCCAAGATTATTACTTACTACTGTTAAGTCCTTTGCATGATGATCTAGTAAAGAATCAATTAATGTTAAAGGTGAACCTGAGAGACCAAAACCACCAACAAGCAACGTATCACCTGAATTGATTTTTTTAACTGCTTTTTCAGGCGTTATTAATTTTTTCATCTATTCCCCTCATTTCAGTGATATTTTATTATTAACAATTTTAGAAATATTTTTCAGAAACTCTTTTAAACACTTAGAAATTATGAAAAAACAATTTCTTAATTGATTTTTATATTGATATATTGTACGATTATAGTACAATTGTTCGTTAATAGTACAATTTCGTTTTATTATAAAGGAGATGTATATTTTGTCAACCAATGATTTAAACAAAAATATTAATGAGGAATCCAGAAAATTAGAAGAAAATCCTGGAGACTATTTAAAAACTTTAGAGAAAGGAATAGAGGTTATTAAAGCCTTTACAGGCCATCCAAACTTAACAATTAGTGGTGCTTCTAAAATTACTGGTTTTTCCCGGCCATTTACTCGAAGAGTGTTGCTCACCCTTGAAAAACTTGGGTATGCTAATTCAAATGAAGGTAGGTATTCTTTGTCTCCAAAAATGCTATCATTAGGCTATTCTTATATTGCTTCTCAAAATATTTGGGAAATTGCTTCACCTTATCTCGAAGAATTTTCAGAAAAAATACAAGAATCTAGTTCCTTAGCTACACTAGACAACACTGAAATAGTATATGTAGCACGAGTATCCGTGAATAAAATTATGAAAGATTCTTTAGGAGTGGGCACTCGTTTGCCAGCCCATGCTTCTTCTGTAGGAAGAGTACTTCTTGCTCACCTTTCTGAAAAAAAATTAGATCGTTATTTTCAAAAAGCAGAACTTCATCCTTACACCGAAAAAACTGTTACTTCGGAAGTGAAATTAAGAGAGGAACTTAAAGAAATATATGAGAAGGGGTGGGCTTTGAATAGTGATCAATTAGAAATGGGAATGATTTCGATGGCAGCTCCAGTAACAGATAAAAGAGGAGAGGTAGTAGCTGCTGTGAACTGCGCTACTCATTCAGGCAGATGCAATGTTGATAAAGCCATAGAAGAATATTTGCCTCTATTAATAAAAACTTCTAAATCTATTAGCAAAAAGATAGACTTTGAAATTATTTAATTAAGAGTTTAGTTTGTAAAGTTTGAATTAAAGTTTTATAAAATCTTAGAGTTGTTAAAAAGATAAAAAATTTTAAGCTCAACTATAAAAACCTCAACGTTAGATTGAGGTTTCAGATTGTAGACAAAGAGCACCCTTACACGGTGCTCTTTGGTTCTATCGTTTTCCGTCTCTTTTTTCATTGCCGTGAGTGTCCTCATTTCATAAGCTACAGATGAAGCTATTGCAGCAGTAACGTCTCCACTGTCATGGGTAGGAAACACCTCCACCAAATCGTACCCTTTAATATTTAATCCATTATAACTTAGTAATTATTCAATAAATCACTAGTTCTTGCTTAAATTCTATTTTAGGCAAATATAAAATGAATTCTCAAATAAAAAAATACATAAACATAAACGTAACAGTTTCATGAATATATTATGTTTTCTTTTATTTTGATGAATTAAAACACTGTTATTTGATATTTAGAAATCAAGAATAATTATTTAGTTAGAACTTCGTTATCTAATACTAGTTCTTTTATGTTTAAATCGTCAAATTAAGTTAGACAACATATCAGGCTCCATGTACCTCATGAATACTTCCAATGGGGTGCAATAATCTAACGATTTTCTTGGGATGTGATTTCTTCGAGAGGCCACAGCGGAAACATACGGCTGATCCACCTTGTGAAAATCCATGTGCTTGGGCAGGCCGTCTTTTCGGAGCAGTCCGTTCGAATGCTCGTTTAACCCGCGCTGAGAAGGCGTTCCTGGATCTGCAAAATAAATAGCAAGGTCATGCCTGTTGCTGATCGACCGCCAGTTAGAAAACTCCTTGCCACAGTCGAAGGTGATGGATTTGAACAGGTGCTTGGGAAAGCGGCTGCACCACCGGTGCAGCGTGGTTTCAATATCTCCGGCCGTGCGACCGGCTGGCTGAAGGGTAATAATCACTTTCGATAAGCGTTCGACCAGGGTAATCACGGCACTCTTGTGGTGATGGCCGACAATGGTGTCTCCCTCCAGGTGGCCAAATTCCTGTGGGAAGGCCGGGTAATCCTGCGCTCGGTCCGAAAGGGTCCGCCGAAACGACTGCTTTCCCCGGCGTTCCTGATGCCCGTTTGGTTTTCGCTTCCCTTTCATCGGCAGGGTGCTTCGATCCAGCATCCGGCGCTCGAATAGGCGGTACAGGGTGCGCGAGGAACAAGGCAGCGGGCGCTCTTGGCGTCCGGCGATGACATCGGGGGTCCATCCTTCCCTAACTTTGTCGGTGACATAGGCTTGATCGGTTGCCGTTAAGACCGTCGGTCTTCGGCCACACCGCTTTTTATTGGCTTGATATCGCTGAACATCATCGATGGCCCGGTACCCTTCCCGTAAATAGGTCACGACGTTGTGGATCGTTTGGCGGGCACGCCCGAGCTGCCTGGCTATATGGGAAACCGGAATCTCATTTTGCGCATACGCTTCTATGAGGACAATTTCATTCGTGCTAAGATGGGTGTAGGTCATTCGTGATCACTCCTATGATTTCTTTGGTCGGAAATTCATCTTGAGTGTATCACGAGTGATCTTTTTCGTTGTCTAGCTTAATTTTACAATCGACGATGTGTAATAGTTATTAACGAGAGCCTAAAATATTTTATGTAAACGAGCGAGCACGAAAAAAAGTTTTTTTAGTGGCTCGGGGCCAAACACAGAGCTCCTACTCTACTCAGGAATAACCTTCATGAAGTAAGCTAAAATATAGAGGCTGTTGTCGGCAACTTTCCTCTTTCAATTGAAATTTCTGCAGTTATTAATTCTGGTGCGTTCCGAGAATCCATGGCCAGCTCATATGTGCACTAAAGAAAAAGAGGGCGGACGATCACCCTTTTCTTAACAACCAACAGATGCCCTTACAAGTGGAATTCTAAAAAATATTTATTTCCGGTGACGTTATTTTTTCTGTATTTGTTTATTCGGTCTCCTAACGGATAAATCTTTTTTGCCATCTGAGATTGAACAAATCTCTCTAACTCCTAGACCTCTATCACATTAGAAATTTTCTTCGGGTATTGTGCTTTTTCATTCTCAATTACAATAATAAGTCACTAACTAATGGCTTTTTTCTATATGATTGATTACTTATTATATTTTTCACTCATAAACTATTACATAAACTAAAACGTTTTTGTAATAGTTTAATTATAGCTTTTATTATTTAAGTACTCCCTAACTTTGGATGGCATCCAATATAACTTACTAAGTTTTTAATATCATATTAGATCTTCTCAAAGTCCACCATGAAAGACATAATAGTTGAATATTTAAGTAAACATAAACGTAACAGTTTTATTAATATATTATGTTTACTTTTTATAATTTAATCATTGCTGTCTAATATTAGAAGTTATGAAATATTAATTCTCTGGACGAAGGGTGCTTTCTTAAAATTCACTCCTCGATGTGTAATAGTTATTAGCAACACATGCATTTTATAATTGGTATTTAAGTTTATATTCAGTTTGTTCTTCGAAAGATTAAATAAAATATTTCAACATTGGGACCGTCAATAATTTTGTGTAAACGGCTGTCCTCTTCCAACCTTGAAGTTAACCCTGCGGTTGAAACATATCTTCCAATTGATGTTGGGCCTGGGCGAAGCCCAGGTGACAGCGGGT
>NZ_JBQOJA010000050.1:0-8973 GCF_054971385.1 Marinococcus tarijensis
CGGTAACTTCATTCTACTAGAAAAGGACTTCCTTTTTTGGTGATCGATCGTTTACACAAACTATTTTATGCTCTCGAATATGCAGAGATCATGAAGGAAGCCGGCATGCCGGAGGCCGTGGTGCCGATGCTTGTAAGCATCCAGCAGGGGATCCGCAGCGGATCGCTTGATATTGAAAGCGATGATTTTGAAAAGCTGCTAGGCCGTCCGGCCACACCGATGCGTGACGCACTCGAGCATCTTGTGCGGACGCTTCCGGATGAATCGTAAGTATTACAACGCCTCAAGCCGTACGCTTTTGAAGCGCGGGAGCTGATTGCAGCCTCCCGCGCTTTTTTGTCAGCAGGGAAAACGATACGCAGCCGCCGATGACAATCGCACAGCCGGCCGTCTGCGGCCAGGTAAGGTGTTCCCCGAAAAGCACGAAAGCAAGCAGGGCGGTAAACAGCGGATTAAAGTTTAAAAACAGCCCCGAGGTCGTCGCTCCCAAGTGCTTCACCCCAATCCCCCAGAGAATCATGCAGACGATTGTTGCAATGATGCTAAGAAACAGCGTGGACCCGATAAATACCGCGTCAATCGGTTGTACGGGAACCTGAAAGCCGTTGACCTGAAGCAGCAGAAGTACACCGAACAGGCCGGAGTAGCAGACGGACATCATCGGGGAGACCATGGTGGTCGCCCAGCGGCTGCAGATCGAGTAGAGGCCGAAAACGAGCACGGCTAAAAGCATCCACACATCGCCGGAGGCAAACGAGAAGCCTGCCAGGCTGCCGCCGGTCACGACGAGCAATACGCCGGCGGTGGAGAGGAGCATGGCTGTGATCTGTGTGCCGCGCAGCCGTTCACGCAGAAAAAGCGCTGAAAACAGAGCGATCGACAGCGTATTCATCGTAGAGATGATGCTTACGTTGGTGGCGCTTGATGAGGTGAGTGCGGTAAACTGCAGAATATTAAACAGCACAACGCCTGTGATCCCCATCAGAAGCATTGGCACGATCGCTTTTTTGTCAGGAAGCAGACGTTTTTCAGTAATCTGTATGATGGGCAGAAGGCATAGAACGGCGATCCCGTAGCGCAGAATCGTCAGCGTCACAGGAGAAGCGTAGGCAGTCAGATTTTCGCCGACGATAAAATTGCTCCCCCAGCACAGGCTTGCGAGAAGCAGCAGTCCAATGTATTTCATACGTTTTCCCTCCCGTTGTATTGTGCAGAATAAATGTATCATGTAAAATCAGTATAAGAAATAATATTTTGCATAAATAAAATAAATTAAAATTTTATTCTGTAATTGAAATGAAAACAGAATTTATTTTTGTTTAGCATGAAAAAACGCGCTGAAAACGAATATTATTCGGGAGGGAAACGCATGCTTGATGATGTGGATGTACATATTCTTGATTTACTGCAGACAGAGACGAGGCTCAGCAACCTGGAGCTTTCACAGCGGGTGAACCTCTCCGCGCCTGCTACCCACGCCCGGGTCAAGCGGCTCGAACAGGACGGCTACATTGATTCCTATACAGCGATCCTGAATCAGGAAAAGCTCGGGTATGACCTGCTTTGTACGGTATTTATGAGCACGAGTATTCACCAGACGCAGGAGTTAAATGAACTCGAAAGCCGTTTATCGGCGATGCCGGAGGTCATGGAGTGCTACTGCATGACCGGGGCATTTGATTATATGCTGAAAACCATCCACCGCAGCCGCAGGGAGCTCGAGGCATTCATCCGCGAGCTGAACCAGCTCGGCGTCTCCCAGCTGCAGACGAGCATCGTGCTCCGGGAGGTCAAATCCTCGACGGTGCTGCCGCTGCGGAAGTAATATTAATTTAAAAATCGATGTCATTAGAAGAAAAAAGAAACTAAGCAATAGTGTCGTCTCATGTTGCTAACAGGAGCCAGCAGAGAGAACAGCGATCTGATGGGAGGGAGACAAATTGTTACCAGAAGGTTTTCAACAGTATAGTCCGGTTAAGAATGCTTCAACAATCCGGCCAATCCAAAAAGGGTTCTCTGGCAACGGAAATTTATTCTGGATGATACATATTTGCTGAAGACTTTTCCAGTTGCTAAGCTTGAGGAACAAATGCATGTTTTCAAAGTGCTTCGGACGCTTGAAGAGTATTCTTCCTTTATTCCACGTGCCATAGATATCGGGAAACGAGCTTCAGACGAAGGAAATGAATGGGCGTTTATGCTGCTGACATATATGCCGGGTGACGATGCAGAAGCAGTGCTTTCTTCTTATTCTCCAAAAGATCAATACAAAGCCGGCTTTGAAGCATCCAAAGAGCTTTCCAGGCTGCATGAACTCAAGGCACCATCTGATTATCCGGACTGGAAAACGGTGAAAACAAAAAAGATCGCCCGGTACTTTGAGCAGCTTATCCAGACTGGGGTGGATAAGGAAACAGTGCATCTGCTGAATACCTATATTAAAGAGAACGAATATTTAATGGCAGGCCGCCCAAACAGGTTCCAGCATGATGATTTTCATCCCTCCAATCTATTGATAGCAGAGGGACACTTTCAGGGAATTATAGATTTTGACCGGATGGATTGGGGAGATCCAGTGCACGACCTGCAGAAAACCGGTTTTTTCACGAAAAACGTAAGTCAGGCGTTCAGCAGGGGCTGTATCGACGGGTATCTGCAGGCTGCAGATGTTGATGAAACTCTTTTTTGGAGGCTTTATGCATTGTACTCAGCGGTTCATGTCGTATCAGCGATAGTATGGGCACATCGGGAAAGTAATGTGCAGTATCGCAGGCTGCTCAGGTACAGTAAAGAAGTTATTCAGGACCATGATTATTTTAATACACCTATACCGCAATGGTATTGGAAACAGAGCTTATAAAGTATCCGCTGCAGCTTTTTAAATCCATTATCGCCACGGAGGACATTCAAATGCATACCGAGGAATTTATTAGTATTATGATTCACCAGACCGATTTGAAATTAACCAGCTTTATTAAAGAAGAGCTGCAGGTATTTAATCTTACTCCGGAGCAGAACCTCATCATGATGCTTTTATGGGAGGAGGACGGCCGCACCCAGAATGACATCGCCCGGAGGCTGCAGAAGGATAAAACCAACGTTGCCCGGATGGCTGCCCAGCTTGAAAAAAAGCAGTTCGTCCGGCGCACGGCGGGTATCGAAGATCAGCGGGCGGTGCAGCTGTTTGTCACAGAAGAAGGCAGACAGCTGCAGGAAAAAGTGCGCCCGAAAGCCGAGCGGTTCAATGCCGCAGTAACGAAGGGAATCAGTGCAGAAGAGCTTAAAGCGCTGGAGCAGACGCTTGCCAAAATAAACAGAAATGTCTCCGAGAGTCTTCGGGAGGAGTAACGATTCTCGGAGTAGATTCTTTGCAGGGCAGGAAAAAATATGTTGTACTGAAATTGCAGATGAGATGAAGGAAATATATTTTTTGGGAAAATAGTTGCTACGCATACTAAATAGAAGGGTGAGGGTTTATTCATGGAACATCAACAGGATCTGTTTCAACGCCGCATCCGTGATAAGTGGACAGTCCAGTATGAAGAATTCGGCTTTCCTTCCATTCAGAAGGGATGGGTGCTGCCGGTGGACCGGTGGAAGGATTTCGACCCGTTCATATTAATGGCGGAGGACTGGTTCAAGAAGGGCACCTTCCCGGACCACCCGCACCGTGGCTTTCAGACCGTGACGTATGTGGTGGACGGACGGCTTGAGCATATTGATAACGGCGGCGGCCGCGATATTCTCGAGCCCGGGGACGTGCAGTATATGAACGCAGGCTGGGCGGCACGCCATGCCGAAGACGGGGTGGAAAATGATATCGCCCATACGCTGCAGCTGTGGCTGAATCTGCCAAAGGACCAGCGACATACCGATACAATTTACCAGAACGTGTACGGGGAAGAAGCGCCGACCGTCCAGATTGATGGCGGGTATATAAAGGTTTTTTCCGGAAGTATCGCCGGAGAAGAAGGGCCGTTGAACTCGCTCGTTCCCATTACGCTGACCGAGATTAATTTATCGGAGGGCGCCGAATACGTGCATCATCTGCCGGAAAACCATAACGCCTTTCTTTATACACTCTCCGGTAGTGCCGAGGTGGCGGATGGGACCGTCAACAAGCATGACGTCGCGACATTCACCTTCGAGGAGGACGGAGATCCGGAAGCATCTTCCACGCTCCGCATTAAAGCCCATAAGCGCCGGACAAGACTGCTCGTTTATTCCGGCGAGCCCATCCGCGAAGAGATCGTACCGTACGGCCCGTTTGTGATGAGCAGCATGGAAGAAATCAAGGAGGCGTACCGGGACTTTCATCAGGGGAAATTCGGGCCGCCCGCAGAATAGGCCAGATTAACCGTCATTGAATACGAAGGAGATGAAGCAGAGTGGATGTACTTACAGCAATTCATTCGCGCCGCAGTAACGGACTTGTGGAAGATACTGAAGTGCCGGAGGACGTCATTTCGCAGGTGCTTGAGGCCGGCACCTGGGCACCGTCGCATCACAAAACCGAGCCGTGGCGGTATTTCGTCATGACCGGCGACGGACGCAGGCAGCTCGGGGAAGCAATGGCTGCCATTGCCGCCGAAGGAATGTCGCCTGAAGAACAAACGGAAAAACAGAAAAATCTTGATAAACAAAAAGAGAAGCCGATGCGGGCGCCGGTCGTGATCGCCGTGGCAGCAGAGCCTTCAGAGGAGGAGCGGGTGGAGACGCTTGAAGAGTACGGAGCGGTCTACGCGTCAATTCAGAACATGCTTCTCGCTGCCCATGCGCTTGGCCTGGCGGCCTTCTGGCGCACGGGATCGCACTGCTATCATCCGAAAATGAACGAGCTGTTCGGCCTCGGGGAGCAGGGGAAGGTGCTCGGGCTGATTTATATCGGCTATCCGCTGCGGGAAATGAAGGAAGGCAGACGGAGGCCGGTGGAGCAGGTAACCACCTGGATCACCGAAGCATAACTGTTTAAAAAAACCAGGCAGCGGAACCGTTTCGCTGCCTGGTTTTGTGCTATTTTTCATCATGTTTTTTATTCAGCTGCTGACGCAGGTTCAAACGCTGCTGCAGGTACTCCTGCAGAGAAATTTCTTTTTGCGCCCATTGCTGCTTTAAAGCATTAAGCTGGTTTAAAAGATGATGTTTATTCATGTGAGATCCTCCTGCAACAAAGTTTCATTTGTATACTATCCGGCTGCTACTAGTTTAAAACCTCAAATTCATATTTGAAAACGAATGAAAATTGTAAAAACAGAATATTATTAGTTTGAGTCAAAAAGCCGATTGGGAATACAAAATATAAATTCAAGCCAATTCGGCGGAAATGTCAGGAATCCATAAGCCTGCAGCATGAGCCAAAAAGTACGTGAAGGGACCCCTTCGTGCTTTTTGGCTTTTATTATAAAATAATAAGAAGGTGAAATGGAATGAAGCAATATACCCATATTCTGGCCGCGCTTGATGTGCTGAACAGCCCCAGTGTCGATGCCTTTGATGAAGCGTGCCGGGTGGCTGTTAAACACAGAGCCGATTTAACGCTTGCGTACGTGTTTCATTATAATGAATACACCTCGCTTGGATGGATGGATCCGATCGGCATCAAACGTCTGCATGCAGAGGCTGAATACCAGCTTGGTGCCTACCGGAAAAATGCCGAAGAAAAAGGAGTGCCCGAAGTAAAAGCTGTGCTCGATAACGGGGTCCCCAAAAAACGGCTGGTAAACCAGTTATATGAAAGAATTGAACCAGATCTGATCGTAATCGGCCAGTCCGGCGGCAGCGCATTCGGGCAGGTTATGCAGGGAAACACTGTGGCCAGAACGGTCCAAAAGCGTGCGCCGTGCGACGTGCACGTCATCGATACAGCGATTGCCTCTATCCAGCGGGCGCATGCCGCTCCGCTTCAATAACTCAAAAAAGGCTCCGGCTGATTCTCACAGGCAGCCGGAGTGTTTTACGTACAATTACAGCGTGTAATGATTTTTATCGTCCCATTTTCGTTTAATCACGGGCAGGTCACTGACGGTAGTGATAATAAGCTCTTCTTCCCGAAAGGAGTTTAAACTATCAAGCAGCTCATCCTCCGTGCAGAAATAAACGGGCTCCTGGCTGCCAAAGCGTGAACGGATATCGGCGGCTGTTCCTATGTATACCTGGTTTTTAGGGCGTTGAAGTACATATGCAAAATGATCGATAATAGTGACCTCCTTTGACAAAACTTATATTCAGAATAGCACGGACAGAGGAAATACTGAAAGCAGAATGCCTGGAAGCAGAAGGAAACTGATTTTTATGTTATACAGGCAGGCTTGAGCATGGGCTCAAGCCTGCTTTGGCGGAAGAGAGCTGTTACGCTTTACCAGGTTCTCGAGAGTAAAGGCAGAGTATGCCCAGTACAAGGGCAGAAGCCGCTATAGCCCAGTACGAAAACAGCATGCTGATAAGCGTGAGGATGCCGAACCAGATTTGAAAAAATCGTTTTTCATTCATGGCTTCACTCCTTGGATCAAAGTAGATTTATAAAGTGCAGGGGCGCTGATGCAGTTTCCGGGCGGCTTTTTTTCCTGTCGGGGTCTGGGCAAGCCCTCCCTCAGCGGTTTCCTTCAGGCTGCCGGGCATATCGCGGCCGATGGTATGCATGGTCTGGATTACTTCATCACATGGGATGCGGCTCGCGATGCCGGCTAACGCCATGTCGGCTGCCGAAAAGGCGATGGAGGAGCCGATGACGTTTCTTTTTACGCACGGGACTTCAACAAGCCCGGCGACCGGATCACACACGAGACCGAGTAGCGACTTCATCGCCATCGCTGTTGCGTGTGCCGCCTGTTCCGGCGATCCCTTCTGCAGCTCCGTGATCGTCCCTGCCGCCATGGCTGTTGCTGACCCGATCTCTGCCTGGCAGCCGCCGGCGGCACCGGAAATGAAGGCGTGATTTGCAAATACGTACCCGATGGCGCTCGCTGCAAACAGCCCCATGGTAAGAGCATCGTCACTGAGGCTGCGGTTATCCTGGAGAGAAACCAGTACGCCTGGCAGAATGCCGGCGGAGCCGGCCGTAGGCGTCGCGACAATGAGTCCCATTTTCGCGTTGCTTTCGGAGGTCGCCATGGCGGCGGTCATCGCTGAGCTGATGACCGGTCCGGATAACGGAGCAGTGCTCTGACTATACTGGTGCATCCGGTGGGCATCCCCGCCTGAAAGTCCGCTTTCTGTTTCCGTTAGGTCGTGCAGGCCGTCGCGTACAGCCTGCTTCATTACCTGCAGCCGCTCCTGCATGCGTGCAAAAATTTCCCCGCGGGAAGAGCCGGAGCGTTCGACTTCGCGGCGGAGCATCCACTCGCCGATGGAAATGTCCTGAGCCGTACATTCCCGGACAATGCTTTCCATAGTATCGTTCATCTGAATGGTGCCTCCTTTTTTGTGCGGGCGGTTATAGATAAAATATCCGCACCCGTTCCCAGATTAATACTTGTGTGCCGGCCGTTGATTTCATAAATATAGGCAACGCCGCCCCCGATGGAAGCACCGGAAGCCTGGATGCTTTCCCGGGCGGATGAGGCCCTAAGATCTACGGTGTTCGGGCGGCAGCCGCCAGGGGTCTCCGGGCAGAGCTGAAAATCGTAACGGAGACCCTTGTCCTTTGCGAGAGCGTAGGCACTCCGGACGTTGGTGTCGTGCGCGGATAATCCGAGCAGGCCGCCGAGTATCGCTTTATCCGAGCCGTGGCCCTGGTAGGTGGAGGCAAGAGAGCCGTAGAACGTGATGGTTACATTGGTGACGTCTCCAAGCCAGTCATGCACAAATTTCCCAATCGATACCACCCCTGCGGTATGGGAGCTCGAGGGGCCGACCATAATTGGTCCGATAATATCAAAGCAGCTGTCAAACTCCATAGCAAATCCTCCATATTTGAATTGAAAGCGATTACAATAACCGAAAAAAAGACAGAGAAGCGGCATAAGCGCCGATTCTCTGTCTGTGTGCCTGAAAGATTTCATTCTTTGACAAGAATTTTCTTCTTCGGCAGGTACGTATACCTTCTCCAGAGGTGCATCCTGTACTGGTCCTGGTACCTGAGAGTTTTTTCTTCCCGGGCTGGTGGAAAGAATTGCTCCTTCGGTGCTGCAAAAAATTCACAGGCTCTCCCAATACGTTCATCTGCAAAGCCAATATGTTGTTAATTTCAGTGTAACCATGTCCCCGGGAAAAGTAAACCTATTTTTTGACAGCCGGAACGAAGACGATATACTGGGTGGAGCCTGTCAATTTGTTACAATAAACCAATTTATCAAACAGGAAGGGGATACGACCATGACTGAACAAATCATCCTGCGCCCTGTCGAAGCAGAGGATGAAAAAGATATTAATAATCTCCGGCGCCAGCCCTCTGTCATGCATTACACGCTCGGGCTTCCTTCGGAGCGAAGAGCATCCAGCCAATCTTTTATCCAAGGGCTGACGGCGAACGATCATGTGATTGTGGCAGAGTGCGACGGCCGCGTCGTTGGTATCAGCTCCCTGGAGGTGCTCGGCGGAAAGCTCCATTACTACGGTCTGGCCGCTATGGCGGTGCACGATGAGTTTCAGAACCAGGGAATCGGCAACCGCCTGCTGGATCAACTGATCGATATTGCCGACAATTATTTAGGCTTGTTCCGGCTGGAGCTGGACGTGGTGGAAGGGAACACGCGCGCCGTACAGCTGTATAAAAGCCGTGGATTTGAAACAGAAGGCACGCTCCGCAAAGCCCATTTTGCCCGGGGTGCATTCGACAACGTGCTGGTGATGGGCCGGCTTAACACCTCAGTGCTCTCCAAAGAATGAACGCTTCGCCTGAAAAGCCGGGCATCAGCGGAATTATTACTTCCAAAAATTAGCCTATTATGAAAAAATAGGGCTCTTCACCAAAATATGGACTTGACGAGTTGTCGTCGATGGTTTCCGGTTTCCAGGCGAATCCGCAGGCTGAGA
>NZ_JBQOJA010000051.1:0-8934 GCF_054971385.1 Marinococcus tarijensis
GGTACTTTCATTTTACACTGGGATACCATGGGTGTTTTTTATTTTTTAGGTGTTGCACTTAATATTACAATTCAAGAATATGAAATATTTTTAGGTAGTTAAGCACCGGAAAAAAAGCAGTTGAAAATAGGAAATTATATACCGGAATTTTAAACGCTGATTTGATACGATTCTTTATGTCAAAATAAAAAGAGATGATGATAAAGGATGGAGAGAAGAAAGGATGAATAAATCAACAGCATTTTTACTGATAGTATCTATTATCGCGATTTCCTTTGCGGCGATATTTGTGAAATGGTCGGAGGCGCCGGCGACTATTCTCAGTATGTACCGCATGTATATTGCCAGTTTATTTTTGCTGCCGTTTGTCTGGATAAAGAGGCATGAGTTCAAAAACATTAAAAAACAGGAATGGATACTTTTCGTCTTTTCAGGTGTTTTTCTTGGTATGCATTTTGCGCTTTGGTTTGGCTCATTAAAGCTGACGACGGTGGCAAGCTCCACTATTATTCTGGCTCTGCAGCCAGTAGTAGCTCTTGTTGGGGGCTTTTTGATTTATAAAGAACGAATCAGTGTCCCGCAGCTGATCACGATCAGCCTGTCGATTTTTGGGGTAGTGATTATTGGTCTGGGTGACCTTGGGCGCAGCAGCAGCTCTGCATTACTCGGTAACCTGCTTTCCTTTTTAAGCGTGATAGCGGTGGTTGTTTATTTATTAATCGGCCAACGTGTCGTAAAGCGGGTATCGCACTGGCTGTACAGCTTTATTGTGTTTTTTGTAGCAGGGATATCTCTGCATATTTTTAATACAGCTTCGGGCGTGCCGGTGCGGGGATACGGGGCTGAAGAATGGCAGATATTTATGCTGCTTGCGATTCTCCCGACGATTGCCCATGTTATTTACAATCACCTGTTGAATTTTATTAACACGTCCACCATTTCCATGACGATTCTGGGAGAGCCGGTTGGGGCTACCATTCTGGCTTTTTTCATTCTCGGGGAAGAGGTTGTCATTCTCCAGATCATCGGCGGGATCATCGTGCTTTCTGGTGTCGGATTGTTTTTAATTCAGCAGCAAAAAGCATATCAGCTGTAGAAATGAAGAGAAAATTTAACGAACAGAAAGAATAGAAAATAGTATAATCGAAGTGAAAGATTCTATATTTTAATAACAGTCATCTCTGAACCATAACTGCATGGCAAATAGCGGAGGACTGAAAATGAACAATAAAGAATTGGTGCAGAAATTCAACAAACAGGCTCTTAAGCATGAAAAGCATAGAAAAAATGAAGCAGATAATAAATGGAGAAGAAAGATATGAGGTTCTGTAAAGGGAAAAACACTTGAAATCGCGGTTGGGGCAGGGATGAATTATGCTTTTCTGCCTTCGGACTCTGATTATACCGGTGTTGATTTTAGTCCGGATATGCTCGAAGCAGCAGCGGCCGGGGCAAAAGAATACAAAATAAATGCTGATTTTATTTTATCTGAAATAGAGCATTTATCATTTCCGGAAAATACATTTGATACAATTCTTTCTACAGGAACGTTATGCTGCTATAAAGACCCAGTCCTGGTATTGAATCTTTTAAACACATGGTGCAGGCAGGAGGGTCAGATTCTGCTGCTTGAGCATGGGTTAATGAATAATAAAGGCCTGCGGAGGCTGCAGCATTACCTGAATCCTTTACTTTTAAAATTATACGGTTGTCATCATGACCGGGATATTTTAAAAATAGTCGAGGCTTCAAAGCTGCAAATTGTAAAACATGAACAGGTTCAACTGGGAAATCTTTATCTGCTTTGGACTAAGCCGGGCAGACAGTATGAGAATGAGAGACTAATTGATTTAAAATCAGTTTATTTCCCGTACGAATTTACACATTCAATGATTAATAAAGTTCATAAACGGAAATAAAGAGGGAGAAGCAACTACATTTTTGCTGCTTCAAATTATATTCCACGCCAGTGTTTAAACAGGAGGATTATTATAATGGCTGATCAGCCGGAAAGTTTAGAAGAGCAGTTTGACGGGCAGGCCGAAGCGCTTTTAATGCCTATAGCAAAGTATTACTTTGAACTAAAGAGAGAGGATAAAAGCGTTCATTGGGAAATATCTATTGTAGAAAAGGACAAAGAAGAAAATGTTTTTATTGGATGGGCCGAACAATTAACCAACCGGGCAAATTATATTGAAGTAGACCCGCTGTTAGCGAAGGACGGAGAAGACGCTACCAACCAGGTCATTCAAAAGATTAAAGAGCATTTGTAGTACAAACAAATTTAACTCATTGTTGAAACCCTCTTTGTGTGAAGAGGGTTTTTTATCATTCTTAATAAGAAGCTTCTAATTTAATTATATAGAATTATAATAGCGAGTGGGAGCCTGTAAAGTATGTGAACTCAAGAATAAGGAAATACATAGGAATAAAGTAGGTGTGGTGTTAAAATAATAGTAATTAAATTTTAGTGTTTTATATCTCATAGAGAATTGATAAGAATATATAATTTGAGGATCTTTATACTACAGGGGGGAATATTATGTACGAAAGAGAGATTAAACACGAAGGATTACATAAATATCGATTGATCCGGGGAACAGACCCAAATGTCGTGGATCAAAAAGCACAAGCACAACTGAATCAATGGCGGGAAATGTGGGATAAAAAAGTAGCTAAAGAGTTAGAGCAAAAGAAAAAAATAAACAAGCGGAGAAAATAGAAGAAAAGAAAGCTTTAGCAACGCAACAAACTGAAGAAGCACAGGAGATTCTTCAAAATGTCGAAAATACTTTGCTTTTTACTCTTTCGCGGCATGACGCTATTGATTGGGAAGGATTAAAAGATCATTCTACATATTCCATACTGCCTCCAAAAAAGCCGGCCCAAAAACCAATTCCAAAAAAACCCCAAGAGACAGATCATAAATATGAACCTTTATTAAATATTTTTGAACAATGGTTTAGGTCCTTAAGAGAGAAAAAGGAAGATGAGATGACCAAGAAGTTTCACAGTGATATTGACGCGTGGAGAAAAGAAAAGGAAAAAATAAACCAGGAAAATAAAGAAATAGAGCTTATATATGAAAAAAAGCTGAATCAATGGGAGAAAGATAAAAAAATCTTCGAGGATCAACGTGAAGAAATTAATAAAGCTGTATCGAAGCAAAAAGAAAATTATATGAATAAACAACCGACAGCTATTGTAGATTATTGCGATATGGTGTTAGCAAATTCTCAATACCCAGATGCATTTCCGCAAGAGTTTGATGTGGAATATAATCCAGAGTCTAAAGTGTTGGTAGTTGATTATTCGCTTCCTTCTCCTGAAGACATGCCCAAACTGAAAGAAATGAAATACGTTCAATCCAGAGACGAATTTAAACCAGTGCATGTATCAGCTGCAGTTGAAAAAAAGTTATATGATCAGTTGCTGTACAAAATTACCCTTCGTTCGTTGCATGAATTATATGAAGCAGATGTGGTTGACGCATTAGATGCTATTATTTTTAATGGATGGGTGCGTTCCGTAGATAGGGCCACAGGTCTGGAAGTGAACGCTTCTATTTTATCTGTACAGGCTAATAAAGAAGAATTCTTAACTATCAATTTGGCTCAAGTAGATCCAAAAATGTGTTTTAAAAATTTAAAGGGTATCGGCAGCAGTCAACTACATAGCCTCGCTCCAGTGGCACCTATTATGAAAATAGATCGGAATGATCCAAGGTTTGTTTCTTCTTATGATGTAGCTGATGGAATAGAGGAACACGAAAATATTGCCAGCATGGATTGGCAGGATTTTGAAAATTTGATTAGAGAAATTTTTGAGAAAGAATTTAATCAAAGCGGTGGAGAGGTTAATATTACGCAGGCAAGTAGAGACGGTGGAGTGGACGCGATCGCTTTTGATCCCGACCCAATTAGAGGAGGAAGGATGGTTATTCAGGCCAAACGATATACGAATGCTGTAGATGTATCAGCGGTTCGGGATTTGTATGGGACAGTTCTGAATGAAGGGGCTATTAAAGGTATTTTAGTGTCTACAGCCGACTACGGACCGGATGCTTATAACTTTGCGAAGGATAAACCACTTACACTTCTTAATGGAAGCAATCTTTTGCATATGCTGGAAAAACACGGGTATAAAGCGAAAATTGATCTAATAGCAGCAAAGAAAGAAATGAAAGAAATGGAAAAAAGAGAATAGTTATAAAATAGATATAAGAGGCAGAGGTGGTTAAGATCACTACTGTCTCTTTTATCTTGATTAAATAAGAAATAGCTATCTGTTTTTATCTACATAAATTTCTATTAAATGTGATTAGAAATAAAAATTTATCGATTATCAATAAATTTAATGATAAAATAAAAGCATCAACAAGGAGGTGCTTTTTATGAAACGGGGCTCCACGATCTTTTTAAAGATAGCTGTGATTTGTATTGGGCTGCCGATACTCGCATTATGTTTATTTGGCCTGCCGGCAATAGCCAGAGAGGCTTCGGGAAGTGAGACGGGGTTTGCTTACGTTATGTACAGGATTCTAGCTGTCATGTATGCAGCGGCTATTCCTTTCTTTGCCGCCCTGTATCAGGCATTTAAACTATTGAATTACATTGACAAAAACAAAGCGTTCTCAGAGTTGGCTCTTAAAGCTTTAAAAGTGATTAAGTACTGTGCAGTTATTATCAGCGGTCTGTATGCAGCAGGAATGCCGCTGTTTTACATCTTCGCTGAATTAGATGACGCCCCGGGGCTTATCCTTATTGGAGCAGGCTTTGTATTTGCTCCTGCAGCAGTGGCCGTATTTGCTGCGGTTCTTCAAAAATTATTTCAGCATGCGATAGATATAAAATCTGAAAATGATTTAACGGTCTGAGGTGAAAGCTAGTGGCAGTGATCATCAACATTGATGTAATGCTTGCGAAAAGAAAAATGAGCGTAACCGAACTTTCGGAAAAGGTCGGCATTACGATGGCAAACCTTTCAATACTTAAAAATGGCAAAGCAAAAGCGATACGGTTCTCTACACTCGAAGCAATATGCAAAGCGCTGGAGTGCCAGCCTGGAGATATTTTGGAATATCGGGATGATGAGGAGTCCAAAAATTAATTTTAAATATAAGAACGACTGCAAATTCCATCGCAGTCGTTTTTTATGTTATATAGTTTTTCTGCAGGGCTCCTTTTATTTAATAAATGGAGTCTTAGATTAGATATAACTTTTGGTTATGTCTATATCAGGAACAGACATTATGCGTGTTACGAATATACAATTACACTGTTTATAGATCGAATCCGTTTCGCAGCATTTCCAGATAGGACCGGTCCGTAGCAAAAAGATACATGTCGCGGTAAAGAGGCGCATCCTGCAACGGGATAAAGACCACTCCCCTGTAATCAACCTTCTGGACGATCATAGAAGGAAGGTAGGAAATGCCGTACCCCTGCGCAACAAATCCCACAATAGCATTATAGGGCACTTCAACAATGGAAGGGGCCTGAACCTTATAGTCTTCCATCAACCGGGTTATTCGCTGGTACAGCGGGGTGAATGGGGTAAGTATTTGCGAATATTGAAAGCATTGTGTCATAGAAAGACGGTCAAACTGAGCCAGCGGGTGGGTGGCAGGGACTGCTGCAAAAAACTCGTCATGAAATAAAAAAACAGACGATAGGCCCTGGTAAGAAGCCTGGTCCTGAACTATAGCCGCGTCGATTTTTCCTGCACTAAGTAGTGGCAGCAAATCAATCGTATCCTCTTTGATATATGTGAGCTGTATGCGAAAAGGCATGAACGTTTCCATATGCTGCGGAAAATAGTGGGAGGCCAGTAAAGGATCAGCTCCGAGATGGATGATTCTATTTTCCGTATGCTTTTTCATACGTGACTGCAGCTGGTTCACGAGAGGCTCAATATCTTCATACAGCTTTTCTCCCTTATGGGTTAACGTCATACCGTGAGATGAGCGGACGAAAAGGGTAAAGCCCAGCATATTTTCTAACTGTTTAATTTGTTTGCTTAAAGCCGGCTGGGAAATAAATAATTTTTTGGAAGCTCTGGAAATGTTTTTTTCCTGGGCGACAGTCAGGAAATAATCCAGCATGCGTATATTCATCTGTTCACCTCCATTCTAAGAGTAAAAGGAGTTTCTATGCTAAAATACTACACTTTACTGAGTTTTGCTATTGTTTTAGAAGTGATAGGCGCCGCTTATATGAAAGTGGCGAATGGTTTTGACAACCTGGAGGGCACTCTTATAGTTGCCTTTTGTTACACTATAGCACTCAGCTGCTACATTATTCTTACTAATAACTATGAGTTAGGAATTGTAAATGCCTTATGGGCGGGAGGAGGAACGGTGCTGATTGTTTTGATTGGTTCTGTTTTCTTTCAGGAAAGTATGTCTATGATAAAAGTCGGTGGGGTATTATGTGTAGTGGCAGGAATGATAGGACTTAACATTCCCGAACGGCAAAATGATGATAAAGGAGCTGCTTGATGATGGGCGCCTTATTGTTAACGATAAGCCTGGTATTTGCTGTTATCGCAAACCTGGCGGTGAAATTATCCATGGGATTTCAAAGAAAGCTGCCAAGTGCTAGTGCGTATTTGTTTTTTCTTGGCTGTATCTATTTTCTGACCTTAAGCATTCAATATATGGAGATCAGTATCGCGTACGCGATATGGTCGGGGGTAATGGTTGCTGCAACGGCAATACTAGGTGTTCTTTATTTTCAGGAGCCGCTCACGAGAAAAAAACTTGTATCCCTGACATTAATCTTAGCTGGCGTTTTGATGCTGCATCTCGAAAGTTAAATAAATCAAGAGCAGAGGTGTATTTCACCTTTGCTCTTAGTTGTATTCTGAAATTTAAAGATAATATTGATCAGCCTGCTGATAAGCCCGTCGTGGATTCTTTTTAATTTTTCTCGGCCCAAGAGCCATCGCAAACACTCCGACGCCTCCGTAGACAGCGAAGGCCCAGGAATAATTAAATGCTCCGATCAACGCACCAGCAAAGAAAGAACCAAGCACCTGGCCGAGTGCAAGGAGTAAAAAAGGAGTGCCGATCCCAAGAGAAGCATTGTTGATGAATACCCGTATCCCCCAGACCATTAAGACGCCGGTAATAAAAATGTAGGAGGAACCAAAGCATGCAGCTGACAGATAAACCAGTGCCCATTGTTTAGGAAACAGGGCAAGCAGTAAGGAGGAGGTACCGATAACCAGACTCGCCCATTTGTAAGCAAAGGGGAGACCCAGTTTTTCGATTAAAGCACCGGAAAAACCGCCCAACACCCCTGAAGCCCCGATAATAACCCAAAAAAGGGAGGTTTCACTGCTGCCGTACTGATTGGTGGAGGATAAAAAGTCGACAGAAAATGTCCAGAAAGCAGCAGTGGAAATTCCTAAAATGGTGGAACAGACGACTAAAGGAATTGCTCCTTCCACGTCCCGAAAAGAGAACCTCCCCCGCTCGAACATTACTTTCGGCTTTGGACCAAGGGAAGGAATCATTTTCGCATTCCATATAAATGCTATTAGAGCAATACCCGCATAGATCATATACGTCAGCCGCCATTCGGATGCGAGGAAGAGAGCTCCGGCCCCTGAAAGCGCAAGGCCCATACTCGTGCCGGAATTAATCCACGTGTTAGCTTTGCCCTGCTGCTTTTCCTTAAGCCAGAGAGAAATTGCAGCTCCGTATGGAGGCGAAACAAATCCTGTGCTGGCTCCGGCAAGCAAAACGCCACCTCCAAGAAACCAAACGTTTGGGCTTACACTCATCATCACCAGGCCGAGAAAAGCAGAAGCGCCGGCAGCGAGGACCATCCCCCGCGGGCCTTTTTCTGTGGTAAATACCGTGGCAGCGACAATGGCAAAGCAATAGGAAAAATAAAATAGTGACGAAATAAAACCGGAAGTAGAAGGGCTCATGCCCAGGTCTTCACTGATACCTGGCAGAAGCAGTCCATAACTGAACCGGGCCAGGCCGTAAGCGACAGCAATCATAATAATTCCCGGGGCGACTAGTGCAGAAAAGCGCAATTTCCATAAACCTCCTTTTAGATAGAACGACCTTTATAATAAAATGATAAAAAAATAAGGCTGCTAGGTAACTATTTTTTTTGCCATAGCTAGTGAATATTCGGTCGCCTGTTCAGCGCCTATGAGCGTTGTCATCGATGTTGTGCCTTCAAGCAGCAGGGTAAAATAATGGGCGAAATCATTGTGATTTTCTTCACCAAGACGAACCGCTGACTGCTGTAAATACTGCAGTAATTTTTCTTTATGTGAACGTGCAATACTTTCAATGCTGTTATCGGTGCCGGCGTAATCTTCAATGGCCCTCAGAAACATGTCCCCCTTATAGGATTCTTCCTTAAGCCAGGTTCCGTGTGCTTTGACGACAGTGATAAAGGGATGATCATTCTCGTCACGAACGAAGTTGTCCAGATAAGACCAATATCTTTCTTCCCGCTGCTTCAACACTTCTTCAACTAAATGCTCCTTGGACGAAAAATGATTATACAGTGTCATCGTTGCAACGTCCGCCTCCTGAATAATTTGCTTCAGACCGACGCCGCGAAAGCCGTGTTCATAAAAAAGTCTTTCCGATACTGTTAAAAGTGCCTTTTTTTTCGCAGAAATAGCCATTGAATACTCCTTTATTATGTAGAACGTTTATTATAATTTAGGATACCATCGGAAGCGTTAATCTGTCATTCTTTTTAATTGTTTACGGGGAAAATCGAAAGACATTCCCGTGAAATGATAAAATATAATTAAGGATTATTTTGAAATGCCTGAGAAATAACGAAAATTTTAATAGGTAAGGGATACTGTAGAAATAAAAGAGAGCGTAAAATATTTTGTGTAAACGAGCGAACACGAAAAAAGGAAGTCCTTTTCTAGTAGAATGAAGTTAGCCGA
>NZ_JBQOJA010000052.1:0-8807 GCF_054971385.1 Marinococcus tarijensis
CAGAAAATGTTTACATGGGAAGACCACGGACGATGTGTTTCAAAAAGAAGTGTTGCGCTTAAATTGACAATCTAAGTATTAAATAAAAAAAGCCTCGTTTCAGCCGATTAAACTGAAAGGAGGCTTTAAAAATAATTAACATCACCGTTACGTCATTTGTGGTTGTTTTTGATTTTTTAATCCAAGCACCTGCTCGGTAGACTTGTGAATTTCATCAATCATTTCTGGGTTTTCTGACAGGTCAATGCCGTATGAAGGGATCATCTCTTTGATTTTAGGCTCCCATTCGTCGAGATGCTGCGGGAAGCATTTCTCAATAATTTCGAGCATCACAGAAACTGCCGTCGATGCGCCCGGGGACGCTCCGAGAAGTGCAGCTATAGAGCCATCTTCTGCGCTGATCACTTCTGTGCCAAACTGCAGAATGCCTTTTCCTTCCTCGGTATCCTTAATAACCTGGACCCGCTGCCCCGCTACAAGCGGCTCCCAGTCCTCAGCTTTGGCGCTTGGAACAAATTCTCTCAGCTCTTCCATCCGCTGTTCCTTTGACTGTATTACCTGCGAGATCAGGTATTTCGTTAACGGAATGTTTTTCGCTCCCGCTGCCATCATCGTAATCAGGTTATCCGGCTTGACGGAATTCAATAGATCCATTAAAGATCCTGTTTTCAAAAACTTTGGGGAGAAACCGGCGAACGGGCCGAACAAAAGCGTCTCCTGATTATTAATGTACCTCGTATCCAGATGCGGCACAGACATTGGCGGTGCACCTACGGGCGCTTTGCCATAAACTTTGCCGAAATGCCCGTTGACGACATCCGGGTTCTGACAGACCATAAACTGGCCGCTTACCGGAAAACCGCCGATGCCCTTTCCTTCTGGAATTCCGGATTTTTGCAGCAGGTGCAGGCTTCCGCCGCCACCGCCAATGAACACAAAATCCGCCTCGTGCAGCTCAAGCGTTTCTTTTTGATGATTGCGCACCTTCACTTCCCAAGTGCCATCTTCGTTACGCGTAATATCATCCACATCGTGGTTGTATTTCATTTCTACATTATTTTTTTCAAGATGACTAAACAGCTGGCTCGTTAACGAACCGAAGTTCACATCGGTGCCATCTGAAATTTTAGAAGCAGCTATCGGTTCTTCAATCTGCCTATCCTTCATCATTAATGGCATCCACTTTTCAAGCACTTCCGGGTCCTCCGAAAATTCCATTCCTGAAAATAACGGATGCGCCGACATTTTTTCGTAGCGCGTCCGCAGAAACGAGACGTTATGATCACCGCGCACATAGCTGATATGCGGCAGAGGCATAATAAAGCCGCGTGGATTATGGATCAGGTCGCTTTTTACAAGGTAGGACCAAAACTGCTTGGAAACCTGAAATTTTTCATTAATACTGATGGCCTTACTGATATCTACAGAGCCGTCCGGCTGCTCATTTGTGTAATTTAATTCACACAAAGCCGCATGCCCGGTTCCCGCATTGTTCCATTCATTCGAGCTTTCTTCACCCGGTTTTTCCAGCTTTTCAAATACTTTGATATTCCAGCCCGGAGCCAGCTCTTTTAGCAGTGCGCCTAATGTGGCACTCATAATACCGGCTCCGATTAGAATGATGTCTTTTTCACCCTGTTGTTTATTCATTTCTTTCCTACTCCCTACATAATAGAAAAAGACGTCTCCTTTTGGCGGAAATCCTCCGGCCATATTTTGTTCACGTCAGGGAGGCATCTTTTCCAATAATTTTACACCAAATATAGATTATCATTATTAGACGAAGATTAAAATCATTATTGTTAATATAATAACCGTTTATGACTACGGAAAAACAATTAAAGCAATACAAAAAACACTATAACCTTTTTTGGGCCTAAAAAAACCGAAGCCCGGGAATAATCCCCAGCTTCGGTCCGCTTATATTATGGTAATTAGTCGACTACTGTTACTTCAACGTCTTGACGGCCAAACGCAAATGCGTCAGATTTCGTCGGCACGTGGATGTCAATGCGGTCGTCATTGATGGCACCGCCGGTGTCAGCTGCTTCATACGTGCCCATGCCTTCGATTTTCACCGTGGAACCGAGCGGGATCACGTCCGGGTCTACAGCGATTACGTTCGCATCACGGTCGTTGTTCAGGTTGACGCCAGTTGCGGTGATGCCGCTGCAGCCAGCACATTCAGCGGTATAAGCAGTAGCTTCCATAGTCATGGTGTCGCCGCCAGTGCTTTCCGAGGACTCGGAAGTCGAGGCGCCCGCTACTTCTTCGCTGGAGTCACTGGAGGAATCAGAAGATCCGCCGAGAGCTGCCTGCGTCTGTGGGCCGGCTACGCCGAAGTAGTTGCCCGCTGGGGAAGAAATGTTGTTTGCTTCCTGGAAGTCTTTTACAGCGCTAAGTGTTCTTGGTCCGAACGTGGAACCAGTGTAGCCGTGGAAGTACCCTTTTTCCTTCAGCGTGTCCTGAAGCTCAGCAACTGAAGAGTTAACGTCGCCATAACTCATAGAACCATGATCGCCGATGGATGCGTCCGCTGCCTGTGGTGCTCCGAATACTACGCCTGCTGTAATTGCTGTACCGAATAATGTTTTTTTCATCATAAATAATTCATCCTTTGTAATTATAATATTGTTATTCGTCCTGATGACGAAGTCCATTGAAAAGTTTACTTATATGTTTACTTGCCTTTACATCGTCACTGCATAGATCATCATGTTGTTTTCCTGCTGATGTTTTTTTGTGCCGTCTCTCAAACACAACGCTACCGATTATGCCTTGAAAAAGCTTAAATGGCAATGGCATTAATTTAGTTGTAATCTAACCTTAATAGTTTTTCATAATATGTAAAATTACCGGGGCTTCCTGCACAAATCCTGCGAAAAAATGCCGTAATTTTACTCATTACCCGGGAAAATGTATTCAAAATATTACGCTATTATTACAAAAAGACATTTTCAGCGTAATATAATTTGAACTAAGCGAAGAAAATACTTTTGAGTTTTGTTTTTACGGGGTAAAAAAATTAGTTTTCCACTTTACTGTGCATATCAACAATGAAAAAACTCTGCAGTCCTTCTGTTAAGAAGTCTGCAGAGGCCGTATGAAACCCTCATAATAAAAATTTATTTCACCTGCTTGTATGAGGTAACCTGCAGGTCTTCGTCTACGGTGGCTTCGTACGTTTCTACTTTCGTTTTTCTTCCATCATTGTTCAGTACATCAATCTTTACGTGCCACAGACCGTCTTTTTCTTCTGTAGAAGTAATACGCTTGGGTTCATCTACATAGTTTTCGAAAAATGCATTAACACTGTCCATTACTTCGGTAAGCCGCGGACCTTTCTGTTTGGATTTTTTCTTTTTAGAAGGTGCCGGCTTTCCTTTGGAGGCTGAGGCCGATGTGCTTCCCGCATTTTTCAATTGCGGGGTGCTCTCTTTTTTAGAAACCATTCTTGCTTTTTTAGGTGTCTGTTCTTCATTTTTATTCTCTGAAGACGAATTTGATATACCGGGGATTTTTGCTTTTGACTTTTCTGCGGTGTGCTTTACGCTCTCCTTGGCCTCTCCAGCTTTTTTTAGAGGCTTTTTTAAAAAGGAAGAAGCTGTCGTTCCAGTTTCATTTTCTTTCTCAGCGGTATTGGCTTTGTCCGTGGAATCCTTAGAAGATTCGTCGCCGCTGTCATTCTTTTTTATTCCCTTTGTAATCATCGGAATAGCTCCTCCGATCAAGCTTCCGGCTGCCATCAGCCCATAGGTAACTTTGTCTTTTTTATCAGTCATTATGTTTTCCCCTTTCTTTATTGAAAGAATCTGCATGGTTCTGTACCTTTACTTGTTGGCACGAGTTTTAATCGAAGAGGTTTTTTTCTGCTTCTTCTTTTTTTCGCGGCTTCTGATTTAATATCTTTCACCAGATCGTTCCATGAGTTTTCCATAAAGTCGTTTTTCACCTGCTGTTTAAGCTCTTCTTTTAACTCTGCATACATATTCTTCTTCCATTCTGCAGTCAGAGCACGTGTAATATCACGGACAAGGTGCTCATGTGCAGCTTTCGATAGAAAAGAAGCGGATAATAGAACTGATTTTTCGTCGCGGGCGGTAGCTGCTTCACTTTTCGGCACTGTATTTTCAGACAGAGGTTCATCATTATTCCAAGCAGATGTTTCATCAGTCCCGTAATACGCTTCATTGACCTGCTTCATAATTTCCTCAATCATATCTTTTTTGTCTTCTTTCGTTATTTGCAGTCCGCTGTCCAACGCCAGCTTTTTGAGCTCCGGCTGTTCCATGGAATAAAGATTAATTTCCTCTTCATTACCCTCTTTATTCGTAATAATGACACCGGCATAATTTTCTTCATTTTTTTGACTGCCGGAAGCATTTTCTGTTTGTACTGCTTCCTCATTGGCAATCGTCAGCTTTGAACCGGCAGTTTGATTCATAATCTCATCGATCATATCCTGTTTTCTGGTTGATTTAATTTTTAAGCCGGTATCTTTTGCCAATGCTTTAATAGATTTGTTAGTCAAATTCCGAAGATTTACTTTTTCTTCTACTCCACCATTATCGACGATGACTACTGCCGACTGCTGAAATTCATCGGAAGCTGCTTCCTTTAAAGCCATCGGTTATCCCTCATTTCCCGACCGTTCCCGGAAATTTTTAAAGATTTCTAACACAGATTAATAATAGCCTTTACGTTATATACCCTGAAATCAACATTTATAAGTGTATAACCTTCTCTCCCTCCCCTATTTTTTTCGAAATTACTACAAAGAATAAAACCTTCCAATTTCACTTACGAATCTGGAGCATTGCGGGACAGTCTTTCCTCAGTTTAATGTTCAGCCGTGCAACTGGACCAAGGACAAAGACCTGGAGCGTATATACCCCTCTATCAATGCTTTTATTTTTACTTTTTGCCGGGAATACGAGGCTTAGGCTTCATTTATTAAATTAATGTACAGAAAGCAGGTCGACTACTATGGAAGAAACAAAATACCTGGCAGTGATGCTTCAGCAGGACGGTACGTTAGTGGAGAGGAACTACACCCGCAGGCAGCTTTTTGGTGACGGAAAAAGTGTAAATCTTCGGGACAGCCACTATTATGTGCTACCGGACGTATGGGCTGTCGGCTTTTATGAACTGCCGGAAGAAATTGAAGAGGTATGGGCTGAAACAAAAGAAGCCTCTTTCCCTCTCCCGGCTATCTTTTTCAGCTATAATTCGCATACCCAGGCCATGGCTAATATGAGTGACAAATTGATCGAACAAACGAAATCCGAAATCCGGCAGGCGGAGATCAGTAAAACCAATTAACTGCAAAAAGCAATGCCGTTCCGTTCGCAGGAATGGCATTGCTTTTTGTTGTACACAGGCGTAGGTGTTTCACTGGACCGGCTCCTGCAGGCTCATTTTGTTTCCGGCTGTAGTCTGCCTTACTTTTATTTCCGGAGTCAGGATAATCGTTCTGCTTGACTGTTTTTTTGTGTATTTTTCCTTGTTCCTTAGCCCTTGAATAATAAAATTGTTAAGAATGACCCTTCTTAGTATATGCCTATTTACTGAAAAATTTCTGTACATCATTTCAGAGATTACTGTGAATTTAAGTGGAATATGCAGCTAACTCTTACTCCCCCAAGGATTCATTCTATTATAATCTTCTTCATTTATATTTTCTTTTTCCGTAAATATGTATTAATTACGCTCTTTTTTACTACTATTAAAATAAAACTTTAGACTTGAGTAAAAAATCGTTATTCGGGAAAATACGATTAATAATAGAAGAATGATTATTTTCAAAAACAGGGCACGCAGTCATTTTCCTCGCCTCCATCATAAATCAATTATGCTTTCATTTAAGTTTTTTTTACCGAAATGCTGCAGGCCCGGAGAAAGGAGCAGCATTCATGAAATACGAAATGAAGCATGCTGTATATGAAGAGATGTTGAGTTATCTTGAGCAGAAAGACCCTTCAAGTGTGGAAGAATTTGTCCAGCAGGCAGCAGAAAATTTTGAAATGGCGCTGCTGCTTCCTTTTTATATGTATTATTATCACCCTTACGAATGGCAGGACTATTCCTTATTTGCTGACAATCCTCTTCCGAAAACGCTGAACTGCGCCGCCTATATTGCGCTCGATGCCCCCGCACTTAACGCAGATCCAAAGCTTAAGCGTTTCTTTTATGGCACCTACTGCATTACTTCTTCACCACCAGATGATCAAACGGTGCTTTCTCTTGAAGAATGGACCATGCATTTGTTTCGGAAGTACTGGAAGATTCATCAGAAAACCTCATTTTTAAGCAACCATGTAGAAATTCTGGACAATAGAACATCCAAATGGGTTCTAAAGACTTCTCCACGATAATACTAATTACAATAGACTGGGAAAACAGCTTTTTTCAAGTCATTCCTTCCTAGTGGTGGGAGATGGCTTCCTGGCTTTATCTAAGGAGGAATCACTCTATGACCCCGCTGATTGCAGGGTATGCTATTCAGGGCAATGAAATTATTGTTGGAACGCCTGAAAGCCTGCATTGGTTTGCAGACGAGCCCTGTGTGGCACTGCATGAGGATATCGAATTATTGTTTCGTGCTTTGCATCCATTTGCTGTGAAAGGAGTCACCATTCATTTTCTTCCCGATGTGCAATCGTTAAAAACTGCCTGGGAGGTTTATGACATTAACGTTTCACTGTCCCATTCTGCCCCTAAATAATAGTATTTTATGACTGCATTCGAACAAAACAGACTCTACTGGGTTAGAGTCTGTTTTGTTATGAACAGGATAGAATTGAACTTTTCCTTCTTCTCTCCTACTGCTACGGCCTCTTCCCCCGTCTTTACAAAATCTTAACAATTCCTTTATTTACACCATGGGTTTTCATGCTTTAAAACTATAGAGGGTATTGCAGTAATCCGTGTTAGACAGACATCAAGGGGAGGAATCATTGTTTTGGATATTCAATCACTTTTATTTACATTTTTCGGCGGCCTCGGCATCTTTTTGTTCGGAATTAAATTCATGGGAGACGGACTTCAGAAAATTGCCGGTGATGGCCTGCGCAACCTTTTAAATAAATTTACGAGCAATCCGTTTTTCGGCGTACTTACCGGGATGGTGGTAACGATTCTCATTCAATCCAGTTCCAGTACCACCGTGCTCACCGTCGGGCTGGTCAGTGCCGGCTTTATGACGCTGCGGCAGGCCATAGGCGTTATTATGGGAGCAAATATTGGAACCACCGTCACGGCTTTTATTATCGGTATCGACCTGGAAGCTTATGCACTGCCAATTTTATTTATTGGAACAGTACTGATCTTTTTCTTTAAAAACAAAAAAACCAACCATATCGGCCAGACCTTTTTTGGCTTTGGGGCCTTATTTTACGGTTTAACACTGATGGGCGAAGGTGTTGCACCCTTGGAGAATCTTCCAGCCTTCAACGATTTAACCATCAGCATGAGCGCCAACCCTCTTCTTGGTGTACTGGCCGGAGTGTTATTCACCGTAGGCCTGCAGAGCTCCTCGGCAACGATCGGGCTGCTTCAGGAATTGTTCAGCCAGGGAGCTATCCCTCTTGATGCCGCCCTGCCGATTCTATTTGGAGATAACATTGGTACAACGATTACAGCTGTTATTGCTGCCATTGGTGCCTCTGTCGCAGCCAAACGGGCAGCAATGATTCACGTGATCTTTAACGTCCTAGGCGCTGCGATTGTGTTGATACTGCTTGTTCCTTACACTGCGTTTATCAGCTACCTGCAGGACGCTCTGCAGCTTAACCCGCCAATGACAATCGCATTTGCGCACGGAATTTTTAACGTCACCAATGTGATTATTCAGCTGCCGTTTGTCGGCGTGCTTGCCTATGTCGTAACCCGGCTGATTCCGAGTCGTGAAGAAGAGATTGACTACCAGACAAAGCATCTCGACCCTCTTTTTATTCAACAATCTCCTTCGATCGCCCTCGATCAGGCTAAATTAGAGACACTGCGGATGGCGGAATATGCGGAGAAAGGATTGAAGCAAAGCGAGTCCTATCTGGAGACTAAAAATAAAAAAAGCGCCGAGAAGATTGTTAAATATGAGGAAGCCATCAATAACCTGGATAAAAACATTACCAATTATTTAACCGGTATTTCTTCAAGATCTCTTTCATCCGAAAACTCACGCCAGCATTCAGTTCTGATGGACACTACAAGAGATATTGAACGCGTGAGCGATCATGTAGAAAACCTGATGGAGCTGGTGGACTACCAGGTGTCCAACAAAGTGACGATTTCGCCGGAAGCGTACAATGATTTAAATCAGATGTATGAGTTAACGATGAGCACATTTTCTCAATCGATTGAAGCACTCGGGCAGGATGATTATGATATTGCCGGACAGGTGCTGACGCAGGAAGAAGAGATCGACCGGCTTGAGCGCCAGCTGCGTAAAAAACACATTCTGCGCCTTAACGAAGGCCAGTGCTCCGGTTCTGCGGGTATCGTGTTTGTTGACATGCTGAGTAA
The DNA here is from genome assembly GCF_054971385.1 of Marinococcus tarijensis. Lineage (NCBI taxonomy): Bacteria > Bacillati > Bacillota > Bacilli > Caryophanales > Bacillaceae > Marinococcus > Marinococcus tarijensis. The sequence continues at coordinate 8,524 of NZ_JBQOJA010000052.1, forward strand.
CTTAGAGCGTATTGGGGATCACGCTGTAAATATTGCGGAAACCGTGCTCGAGGAAGATCACAAAATAAAACAAAGCAATTAATCAACAGGCAGTGCCCTCACGGTTGGGCGCTGCTTTTTTATTCAAATAAGATGGGCTTAACCATGCGCTGCCTTTCCTTTTTATTAACCGGTCTCGTTTATCCTCATGCTTATTTACCATTTTTAAGGCTCTTCACCACAAGTTGGACTTGACACGATAGGGATATGAAAAAAGCGGCTCTTCCTTTATCTTGGTATTGGAC
>NZ_JBQOJA010000053.1:0-8232 GCF_054971385.1 Marinococcus tarijensis
ATCATTCAAGGATGATCTCTTTCTTTGTTTGCGCATAGAAAAGGGGGGCTGTCCTATTTTTGGGACAGCCCCTTTTTAATCTTTATACTGACGTTCCGGAATATGCTTTTTTTGAATAACGCCACGATCAATGAAATCACGGACGAAGCTCTGAAACGACTCTTTGTCCTCGGAGTTCGCTGCAAGAGCTTCAATATTGTTCACGAATTTCAGCTGGTCGTAATCATATTTGAACTGGCCGGTAAAGCCGCGGGCAATCACCTTTCCGTAATGCCAGCAGCAGTTTTTATCCTTCGTGTTTAACGCTTTTGACAGTATGACCAGCGCTTCAAGCAGACTGTTTGTAATCACCGGGTCATTTTCAGAGTAAGAAGCAATATGGCTGAAGGCAGAATATACATAAAAGGCAAACTCTTCATCCTGCATGATCAGACGCAGCGTTTCATCTTCATCTGTTAAATACGGAGTGAACTTTGTAACCTTGGAAATCGAAAACAGCAGGTCCGTCAACTGGTAAATAGCATCCTGGGCGGTCATCGGCTCGTCATTCCCAATCGATTTGATTGCAATTTCGGTTAATTTCCGAATGCCGAATTCCAAATCCTGCACTTCCGTTTTGCTGTGTCCCAGGTATAAAAACTGGCGGAATTTCTGTTCATTGATCGCCATGTCCGCACTGTTGTCCGTTTTCCAGTATTTAAATAACGTAATTCCTTCCATCACAAAGTCACCAACCCGCCGCTCCATCTGAATAACGAGCCCGTCTTTTCTGGCTTCGCGTATCAGCTTGCCAAAATCCACCACCTGCAGAAAGCCGGTCCGTTCACTGGCCACTACGTGGGCTTCGCCATGCGTTTTTTCCCGGAAGACCCGGTTGGGGTCCTGCGGACGATACGGCTCCAGGTCATAAACGAGCGTATTCAAAATACGCTGTTGGGATTCTTCTTTCATGGAATTCGTAATGCTTGATACCTGCATCCATCTCGTTGCATGGTTGATAAACAAAATAAAATTAATAACAGAAATAGAAGTCATTACCACGCCGGAAATAGGGAAAATCACGTATTCACTCATGCCTGAATCAAGGAAAAAGAATACAAACAGCAGAAAAAAGAAACATAAGTTAAAGATCCCGATCGAGTGCTGGGTTTTTCGATCGGCAATAAAGTTAAAAAGCACCCTTGGCGTGAACTGGCCCGAAAAGCTCGTCAATACGACGAGTATCGAGTTAAAAGTGAAAGCGTTCAAGGTGAGTACGCCGGAGAGCATCGTGCTGTACATTGTCTGCGCCAGACTGTATTCAGTCGAAAACACCGGCAGCGAATTGAACGCCGGCTGCAGACCAAATTCTACCCAGTAGGCCACCCCGGAAAGTACGGCCGCGAGCATGATGTAAATAGCTGGAAGCACCCACAAGCTCGAGCGTATTTCATACCACTGCTGGCGGTAAGACATGCTCATCAGCTGCCGGATTTTTTTCGGCAGCATGCGTCGAATAGCATTTTTCAATAAATTCATCCTCTCTATACGAACCAAAAATACGTATGTAAATCCCTGTATCAGTTTCCCTTCTGTTTATGTTTTAAACTGATTTCAGTCTACTGCAACCTTACATGAAAAAGCCGGCAGAGAAAACCTGCCGGTCCATGCTTTTTTATCCATGCCGGTCCATGAAGCGTTTGAACCGCTCCATGGCCTCTACAAGCGACTCCAGGGAGGTAGCATACGAGCAGCGGATGTGCCCCTCTCCTCCTGAGCCAAAGACCGTTCCCGGCACGACAGCCACCTGCTCCTCTGTCAGAAACGCCTCAGCAAACGTTTCAGCATCCATACCGAGCTTTTCAATCGAAGGAAACGCATAAAAAGCGCCGAGCGGCGTGTGGCACTCCAGCCCCATCTCTGCGAACGTCTTCACTAAATAATTGCGGCGCTGACGGTAGCTTGCCACCATTTTTTCAACATCGGCACGCCCGTTTTTCAACGCCTCGAGCGCTCCAAACTGCGCAGAGGTAGACGCACACATCATCGTATACTGATGAATTTTGAGCACTGCAGCCATAATGTCTTTCGGACCGCAGACGTACCCTACCCTCCAGCCAGTCATTGCAAAAGCCTTTGAAAAACCGGAAATCAAAATGGTCCGATCGAGCATGCCCGGAAACGCCGGAAGGCTTGCATGCTCATAATCGTAGCTGAGTTCAGCGTAAATTTCGTCCGAGACAGCGAGCAGATCATAGTCCTGAATGACCTTTACAACCGGCTCGAGCTCCTCTTTTGACATGTGGGCTCCGGTCGGGTTGTTTGGGTAGGAAAGAAGCACCGCTTTTGTTTTCGGAGTGATAAGGTCTTCAAGCTCTTCTGCATTGATTTTAAAATCGTGTTTTTTTGATGTTTCAAGCGGTACGGGCACTCCGCCAGCCATAGTGATAATCGGCGCGTAGGAAACGAAGCAGGGCTCTGCGACAATGACTTCATCCCCCGGATTAATAATTGCCCGAAAGGCGGCATCGATGCCCTCACTTGCTCCCACCGTAATTACAATGTCCGATTCCGGATGATAGGAGACGCCGAAGGAGCTTTCGAGATAATGCGACACAGCTCTACGGAGTTCAATCAACCCGGCATTTGCCGTATAGGAGGTAAAGCCTCTTTCCATCGATACAATACTCGCTTCCCTTACATTCCACGGCGTGACAAAATCCGGTTCCCCCACCCCAAGGGAGATGACGTTATCCATCGTAGAAGCTAAATCAAAAAAGCGGCGTATGCCCGAAGGCTTTAACTGCTGCACGGTTTCTGACAGTCGGTGCTGCTGTGTAGAGGAAGTATTCATGGCGAAACCATCATTCTGTGATCTTCATCGTCATCGCCAAACACTACTCCGTCGTGTTTATACGTTTTCAGGCGGAAATGCGTGGTAGTGGAAATAACTGAATCAAGCGCCGACAGTTTACCAGAAACAAACGAAGCGATTTCAGACATCGTTTTTCCCTCGATGACTACCTGGAGGTCATACGTGCCGGACACGAGGTACAAAGCTTTAACCTCCGGAAAACGATGAATTCGTTCTGCTACTTCATCAAAACCGACCCCCCGCTGCGGAGTGACTTTTACATCAATCATTGCTGTCACACCGTCATGGTTGTTGACCTTGCTCCAGTCCACCACAGTAGCGTATGTGACGATTACTTTGTTTTCCTCTAGCTTTTTCAGCATCGTTTCTACTACTTCTTCTGTTTGATCTATCAGCTTGGCAATTGTTTTAATATCCATTCTGGCATTCTGCTCCAGCAAATGCAGTATCTCTAATTCTTTTTCATTCAAGAACGGCAGCCCCTTTCTCTCTCTTCAAAATTACATCTCCTGTGTACTATTGTACACTAAGGGAGGACACTAAACGATATGTCCTTCTTTTTTACAATATTTTTTAGGCAGTATATAAAACATTATCAAGCTTTCCGCGAAAATTTTCAAATTGATTTGCTGCTTATTATAAAAAACCCTTTTAAAATTTATTCAAAAAAGGAATCAGTAAAAATGGAGGCGATAATATGGCATCAGAGAAACCCCATATAAATCAACAGTCCAATGTGGCTTTTGTAGTTCTGGATATGATCAATGATTTAGATTTTTCGGACAGTGATGAATTACTCCCGCATGCTCTTGATGCAGCCGAAAATGTTAAAAACTTAAAAAAGCAGGCGAAAGAAAAGGATATTCCTGTCATTTACGTGAACGATAATTACGGACGCTGGCAGAGTAATTTCCCTGATCTCGTAGAATACTGCAGACGCGACGGTGTACCGGGCAAACCAGTAGTAGAAAAAATCCTTCCCGATGACGATGACTATTATATACTAAAACCTCAGTTTTCCGGTTTTTTTGCTACTCCGCTGGAAATCCTGCTGAATTACCTTGGTGTCACGACAATTATATTCGCCGGTGTCGCCGGGAACATGTGCGTCCACTTTACAGTAAACGATGCCTACATGCGCGGGTATAAATTAATGGTGCCGCAGGACTGCACCGCATCGAACAGCATGGAGGCCAATGAGGAAGCGATTAATTTAATGAGCAAGGTGCTTGGGGCTGACACCAGAGACAGTACTGATTACGATCTGGAAAAAATCATTCAGGAGGCCCAGGAGCTTCCGCAGCCGACCCATTCTTCATAAATACGTAAAGCTTCCGGGATGCCCGGAAGCTTTTTACATACTGGCATTAACCTTAGAAAGACACCAAATAAAAGCATCCTCCCGGGTTTACCGGAAGGATGCTTAATAATTATGCTTCAAATACACGTTCGAGTGAAGCATTGTCCTGATTAAGCCAGCTGCGGAAGACCTGCTTGGCGCCTTCAAGATCATGAAGCTTTGCCTGGCCGCACTGCAGTTCAGTTGCCGCCGGCACTTCGGTGACCTCTACGCCGTCTTTCATCGTTTTTTCAAGAATATCGATGATCTCACTTACCGCAGGCTCCCCGTTCATAATCAGATAAAAGCCTGTCTGACAGCCCATCGGCGAAAGATCAATAACTTCAAAATGGTCGTAGTCTTCAGCATATTCACGAATATTTAATGCAAGCAGATGCTCCATTGTATGAATCGTCGGCGGCTCAAGGTTATCCTCATTCGGCTGACAGAAACGGATATCGAATTTAGTGACAATGCCATCGCTTCCAACCTTCTGCACACCCGCCTGACGGACGTACGGAGCAACTACTTTCGTATGATCGAGTTCAAAGCTTTCTACTTTTGCCATATCGTTACGTTCACTCCTTTATTATTTTCTTCTACCTATTGTATCGTTTCCCGCGCGTAATTCCAAATTAAACACTTACAGCCAAAAAGCCCCGGCGTCTTTTGGCCGGGGCTTCAAAAATTTACTATTCGACTAATTCGCCGGTGATTTCTTCGATTTCGCCTTCAAGCGTTGTCAGAATTTCTTCTGCGTCGCCGCCGACTTCTTCTACGTAGTAATCACGCATTGGAAGGGTGACCTCCCGGAATTCAGCGCGCTGGTCTTCACTCAATTCCACCTGCTCAATGTCAGATTCACTGGTCATCGTCTCGCGGGCCTGTTCGTTCTGCTCGACCTGCTCGTCATACACCCAATCCTGCATTTCTGTTACAGTCTCATCGAAGGTTTCTTTCAGATCATCCGGAAGCTCATTATAGAACTGCGGATTCACTGTCGTCATCGCTACGTAAGAGTTCTGGTTGGAAATCATCAAATGACTCTGTACCTCGTCATAAGAAGAAGCTTCGATAAAAAACAGCGGGTTTTCCTGGCCGTCCACTGTCCCATTATCAAGAGAAGTATAAAGCTCTCCGGCGCTCAGAACCTGAGGATCAGCGCCGTATTCGCGATACGTCTGCTGAAGCAGTGGTGAGTTCTGGGTTCTCATTTGAAACCCGTTGAAATCGTCCGGTGACTCAATAGCTTTGTTGCCAGTCCACTGCATTGCTCCTTCGCTCCAGAAGGAAAGCGGCATAATATCTTCTTCTTCGTATCTGGCAGCCAGCGTATCGTTTAATGCTTCACTTTCATTCAACACCTGCTGCACATCTTCCTGATCATTTGGAAGCAAAAACTGCAGGGAGAAAACCTGGCCTTCCTCTACCATTGTTCCTGTAAAGCCCGGGGAGACGACAGCCATTTCAACTGCCCCCTGCTGAAGCTGCTCCACCTGGTCCACTTCACTGCCGAGTCCGCCGAACTCCACCGGCTCGATCGTCACCTGGCCGTCTGTCTTTTCATCCATCCGGCTCGCGAATTCCTGCGCATATTCATACTGTACCTGGCCTTCATTTTCTTCTGTCACAAAGGTCCATTCATATGTTTCTTCACCGTCGCCGCCACTGCCGCTTTCATCGCCGCCACCGCCACCGCCGCAAGCTGCGAGTACTGCTGCTGCAGAGAGAGTCGTTCCTGTCAACAAACCAAGCTTTTTCTTTTTCATGTGTAATTCCCCCTTATAAGTAATAACACGAATGATCCGGCTGTCGGAGAGAAGGCCATCCGCTACCCCCTTCCTCATCCAGCCTCCCGTTAATTATCAGGAAGTAAAAACGTTGAAATAGGCTCAAATGAGATAAGCAGAACTGCAATAATGAGCATCATCACAATAAACGGAGGCGTTCCACGGATCGTATCGAGATACGATCGGTTAAATACCGCACTCGCGGTAAATATATCCACTCCAAATGGCGGAGTAGCAGAGCCAAGTGCTGCCTGGAAGGTAATAACCACCCCTAAATGGACCGGGTCCACCCCTGCCTGGATCGCAGCTGGATAGAAAATTGGAGTCAAAATGAGAATAACTACAATTGGGTCTACAAACATACAGCCGATAAAGAAGAAAATGGATACAATAATCAAAACATAAATCGGTCCCGGATCCCCTCCAAGGAAAGTGTCTGTAATCATTTGCGGAATACGGGCGAACTGAATGACCCACGCAAATACCTGACCGCCTGCTACAAGCATAAAAACAGCTGACGTTACGAGTCCTGAAGATAAAGCAATACTGAACATCTGCTTCAGCTTTACTGTGCGGTAAACAATAACTTCCAGTACAAAGGCATACACGACAGCCATTGCTGCTGCTTCTGTCGGAGTGAAAAGCCCGGAGTAAATTCCTCCAATAATAATGACTAGAAATAATAAAGGGAAGATTGCATCAAAGGTCATTTTCCCGCGTTCTTTCCAAGGAATTTTAGCTGCGAGCGGGATGCTGTAAATTTTTGCGTGTATGTAGGCATAAAGGGTAAAAAAGACAAATACGAGAAGCCCCGGGCCGATACCCGCAATAAACATATCACCAAGGGAAGTGCCTGAAATTAAAGAATACATGATCATTCCTATACTCGGTGGTATTAGGAGGGCAACGTCGCTTGCGTTAATGATAAAAGCAATCGCCGTAGAATCTTTATATCCTACTTTTAACAGCCGCTGTCTCATTGGCCCGCCGATCGCTACCACTGTAGCCTGTGTAGATCCGGAAATCGAACCGAATATGGTGCAGGCAGCCGCTGTGGTAATTGCATAACCCCCCCGGAGGTGTCCGACAAACGCGCCGATAAAATCAAGCAGCCGCCTGGAAGTGTGGCCCTGTGACATAATGTCTGCTGCAAAGATAAACATCGGGACCGCCAGAAGCACATAGCTTGAGATACCTTCAAGCATCTGCTGCAGCATGATGAATGGATCAACGGCATCAAAGAAAAACAGCACTATCACCAGCGGAGCCAAAATTAATGGAACCATCATAGGGAAACCGAGCGCTAAAAAGATGACCATTATCGCAAGTAATGTAAAGAGCATAATTGGTTCCTCTCATTCTCCGAAAATTTTATAGTTGATTGGATTCTTTCGCTTCTTTCTCTGTATCATAGTCTTTTCGTTCCGCTGCGATATATACGTCTTTATTTTTCACGTTCACCCAGAAATTCCGTAAAAATTGAATACCTCCGAGTAAAAAGCCAATGGGCGCCCACACAACCATCCATACATAGGAAATCCGCAGGTAGTTGGTAACTCTGTTTTGTGAAGAGAGTACATAGTCATAGGAATAATATGCCAGTGTAAACAAAACTAAAGCTGTAACGAGCGGAATAATGAGCGCCAGCGTTTTCCGGAATTTATACGGTACATTATCAAACAATGCCGTCATGCTGATATGCCTGCCCTGCCTGGCCACATAACCAAGTCCAAGAAACGTCGCCATATAGATCGCAATCTGGCTGATCTCTTCTGCGAACGCCCATCCGCCGAGTCCAAGGTTCCTGCTGATGGTATTGCCTGCCACCATCACGGTTATTGTGATGATCGCAAGCGACAGAACTGCCTCTTCCGTGCGTTTGAGACCTAGATCAAGCCACTTTAATATTTTCAATTTTCAAACACCCGTTTCTGATTTTTTTCAATTTTAGAAAAACTTTTGCTGGATTTGAGATGAAGAGAGTCGCTGCTGCGTTATATATGTAAGTATAAAATTATTTTATAATAAGTTAGTGTAAGTATACTTAACATAGAGAGCGTAAAATATTTTGTGTAAACGAGCGAAGACGAAAAAAGGAAGTCCTTTTCTCGAAGAATGAAGTGAGCCGACCACATTCACAGAAAAGAGGACTTCCCTATGAATGATTTTTCGACAGATATTGCTCACGCTCTAGTCCAACATCAGGATATCAACGAGATCTTCCGATCTCATCTGGAACATGCCGTCAA
>NZ_JBQOJA010000054.1:0-8101 GCF_054971385.1 Marinococcus tarijensis
TGGCCCTGTACGGTTTGCACGTCCTGTTCCACGTTTTGGGTACTATTGTTATCCACTTCCTGCGTCACCTGTTCCCGATGCGTTCCGGCCGAGCCGGACGTTTCGCCTTTCATGTTCTGAACACTGGCCGTGTCTTGGCCGGAGGTATTCGCACTGGCCGACGCCGGAGCGTTGCCCGAAGGTGTTTCTGCAGAATCCGATTCGCCAGCCGCCCCGGAGTGGTTCGTCTGGACGTTGCCGCCAGATGCTTGCTGTTGCCCTTGAACGGTTTGCACGTCCTGTTCCACGTTTTGGGTGTTGGTTCCGTCCATTTCTTCCGTTACCTGCTCCCGGTGCGTTCCGGCCGAGCCTGTATTTTCGCCTTTCATGTTCTGGACGCTTGCCGTGTCTCCGGTTTCAGCGTTGGCACTAGCAGACGCCGGAGCATTGCCCGTGGACGGTGTTTCTGCAGAAGCTGATTCGCCAGCCGCCCCGGAGTGGTTCGTCTGGACGTTGCCGCCGGATGCTTCCTGTTGGCCATGAACGCTTTGCACGTCCTGTTCCACGTTCCGGGTGCTGTTGCCGTCCGTTTCCTGTTCCATCCGTTCCCGGTGCGTCCCGGCCGTTCCGGTGCTTGCGCCGTTGATGTTTTCCACACTTTCCGTATCGCCCGTATCGGCGTTCGCCGTGGCCGATGCCGGAGCGTTCCCGGTGTCCGGACTATCGTCCGTGTCCGTTGCTTCGGTTGGAGCCGGAGAAGAAGTCGCCTGTCCGTTCGTTCCAGACGCCGAGCTGTTCATGCGTTGTTGGGCTTCAAGGTTCGATGCAGATGCCCCTTTGGAGCTGTTTGCTTGGCCGTTGGCCCTGCCGTTCGTCCGGCCTTCCGTTCCCGTGGCTTGCCCTTCTTCTTCGTCCATTTCTTCATGCAGAGAAGGAATGGAACGTTGATTGCTGTTCGCATCGTTGGATGATGCTTGGCTCTCCTTCGTATCGTTGGATGAGGACGCCGCCGATGCACCGGATGCCGATGCGGAGCCGTTGGCTGTCGTTTGATCGCCTTGATCGGTGACGCTTTCGTTGGCCGTGTCGTTGCCCTGGCTGTCCGTTCCGGTTTTGTTGCCCCGGTAGTCGGCCATGTTTGCCACGTTTCCGGTTCCTCCCGAGCCGGATTGCCCTTCGGCGGCCTGCGACACGTTCTCCCGATCTTGGCCGTTGCCGTTATTCTGGTTCGAGCCGGAGCCGCCCGAGCCGCCGTTGCCTTCTTCCTTGTTTTTGCTCATTTTGTCGCTGATGTTTTTCACACCACTCACACCGGCTTTGGTTGCCCCGGTTGCGCCTTTAGCGGCCGCATACGTTCCGGCCAGAGCGCCCCAGCTGGATTTCAACCCGGCATCTAGGCCAAAGAGCCGTTCGACAATGTTTGGTCCGTCTAACACGGCCACACTAAGCCCGATCATGCCGAGAACGTACACCAGACCATCGGTGCTGTCGTTCAGCATGTCAGCCCCGATCATATAGATTTTTAGAGATAAAAAGACCATGATCGTCACCATGAAGATGCTGATGATGTTTTGGACCACCTGTTTCATCCGTTGCCCGGAGTGCATGTCGGACGCCGCCACGAGCGGAGCCAGTACATAGTTAAAAGCCAGATTGAAAAACAGCGTGGCGAGTTTGACGCCAATGATCACTAAGACGGCCGCCACGACCGTCAGTGTGGCAATCAACGGGACCCAATCGACCTCATAGCGATAATAGTATTCCTGCGTAATACTGGAAATCCACCCGCCATCTTCAAGGTCCACGACTTCCCGTGTACCGTCCGGCAGGGTCTGGATTTTTTTCGAGACAATATCTTGCCCGTCATCCGATAAATCATCTTCACTGTTGATCTTCGTATCTTCATTCAGTGGCGCATTGATCGTAAGGTCTTGGGCGTAGGACGGATTGATCTTATTGCTTTCATCCAATTCCGTGGTTTCCCATTCATTGATGTCATAGAGCGCCGCATCGGTGATATTATTCGTAATCGCTTCATCGGCTAAGGTGCTTGTGCCGTTCTCAAAGTTCACCGCATCCACGGCTTGGTCCGTAAATTCATTGGCCTGATTCATCCCGACCGACAAAATGGTCATGATCGCCAGCGCCATGAAGATGTTCGACACCAACGCCGGACGGTTCACGGCGTCCTGTTTCAAGATAAGCAAATACCCAATAAACATAAGGTTGATTGCCATAAGAATGACCAACACGGGTTGCATCGTGTTTACAAATTCCGTGATCTGCGGATTGTCGTATAAGAGTTTCAGCCCCAGCATCGAATCCGTGATATTCTGGAACGCATCGACAATCCACGCCATGCCTTTGACGAACATCCATGCCATGATACGGAGAAAATCAATCACGATCGTGCCTTTCGTTAATTCGTCGGAAAATCGTTCGAGGTATTCCAGTATTTGTTCATCGTTCACGGCGTTCCCTCCTTTCGGCCCGGTCTAGCAGGTCAAAAACTCATTTACACTGGTGTTGATCGCATAATCGTACTCATCTACGAGCACGTCCACATTCCCGGAACCATCGTTTTTTTCTTTGACTTTGACCGTCCCATCGGTGAGCCGGATAATCAGTTCGCCCCCCACCTTCATATCTTCAAAATGGTGTAAGACGTCAGCCAGTCGTTGAAGAGATCGGTTCGGCATGTTCATTCTCCCCTTCTTGGTCCGTTTGATAATGCTTTCGTTTCTTCTGAATTAAGTCCCGAGCGCCTTTGATTATCCCTGCTTTAAGAACACCTTCTTCTTCCCAATCGGCCAAGTAGTTTTCCAATTGTTCGACCGTGAGGTCTTGAATCGGCGTATCGGTTTGATTTTCAATGACCTCCATCAGCTTTTGGTCATCCAATACGTTTTTCACCATAAAGGTTTCAAAAGCTACGGCCTGTTGGTTCAGTGCCACCGGGCCTTGATCGGCGGTATCGTCCTTAGCCGTGGCAGACGATTGCTGTTGCTTGTGATCGGTTGGCGAGTGCTGTTCGTTGGCTTGGTCTTGCTCCGATGCCTTGTGATTGGCCGAAGCGTGATCGGTGGTTTCTTCCTCGAATCGGTAAATCACCTTTGTCAGATCAAGCCCCGCATGGTCACAGGTAATATCAATGTCCTCCAGGTCGGTGTCGGTATTAAATTGGTCACTCAAATATTCATACCGGAATTTCATCCGGGTCTTGCCGTGGTTGTAAATCGGGTACGGCGTCACGTTCTCCCGGTTCAAGTCCTCCCGTTTGATGCCCCGGTACACCACCATTTCGCCCGGTTGTAATCGGCCGAGTTCGGACGCATCGAGCAGGCGGCGGCCGTCCGTTCCTTCGGTCTTGTTTTTATCGATACTAAGCGTACTCCCGGACCGGCTGTTGGAGCTGATCGTTTTTTCCCCCAGCAGTTTGGAAAATTCTTCGTTCGTTTCGTAGTCGGTCGAAAGCAGATACATTTTGTTGGCACAGTTGCCAATGATGTTGTCGGCTTCCTTGTCGTATTTGTGCTTGATCTGCGAGAGGTCCTGCACGACCAGATTAAAATGAATCCGGCGACCGAGACTAACCGTAATCATGTTGCCCATGTCCGAGATCGACGGCATGTTCCCAAATTCATCTAAAATAAAGACCACCTGCCGGATGCACTTACGCCCCGGCGTGAAGTAAGAGGTTTTCGCCAGTTCGGTGTACAGCTGCTTGACGTACAGGGACGCAATCACATGCAGGGAGGTATCATCATCCGGTGTTAAGAGAAAGACGGCCGTCGGTTTCGTGAAGTGTTCAAATTCCCGGAGCGTCATAGTAGCCAATTTTGCTCCTTTGCGGGTGAATTGGTGCGTGTACGTTACGGCTCCGGTCTCTTCGTTAATCTCGTTCACAGCCACGGTTAAGGCCGCCCCCGTTTGATGATCGTGAAAGGTCACGGCATCGCCTACCTTTAATGCCCGGTCATGACTGAACTTGAACAGGCCGTTCGTGTTCGCCCGGGTGCGTTCGGTTCCCTCCGGGAACGTAGCCGTGACTTCGCCCTGCGCCGATGCAAAACCCGTGATGTGCTTGCCAAACCCGACCTTTCGCATATCAAACGAATGGTGCGAAGTCATTTTCGCAATCGGCGTGAGGGTGAAAATGCTCAACTTATCAAACGCATTGGCAAAAATCCCGGCGACCGTCTGGCCCGCCCCACTCGCGAATTTCACCGTGGCGTACTGGAGTTTCGCCGGGTGATTGCGTGGGAGACTATCAAAAAAGTGGTCCAAGCCGGAAATCATCGTGCCTTTCTCGTCCGTTTCCTGTTGGCTTGCCAGTTCGTTGAGGGTGTTTGCCACGGAGTACATCGTGATTTTTTCCGGGTGGTCCGGCAGGTTCTTTTCACACAGCCCTAAAATCAGCGCTGTGCATAAGGAACTGGCCGAATCCTGCCAGAATTTATCCTTCGCATCCGGGTCTGAATACAGCATGTGAGCAATCGCCTTCGCATGTTGTTCGGCCTTCCCCAAATCGCCTTCCTCATAGGCATCAATCACCATCCGTAGGATCTGAAAACTCATGGATCGGATTTCCGGTTCAATCAAGTTCAGGGCTTCCACATGATAGCCACGGGCTTTTAATGTCTCTTTCGATGCCGCCAGAAGCTCACCTTTTGGATCATTTAAAACCATAGAAGCCTGTTTTGCGGCCCTTGAGTAGATGTCGATCATCGGAAACATACCGATTTCGCCTTTACCACTTCTTGTTGTTCCTATCCATAAGTTATTGCTTTTGGAATCATCAATGTATATCTGTTTGCCTTCCCGAGAAACCGGAACGCCGCCTTCGCCCGGGAAACGCTGTTCTTCTTCCGTGGCTTTTTCGGGAATCGCTTTATACTGCTGCTGAATTTCTTTCAAAGTGGTAAAGCGACTAGAGCCTTTCGCATCCCCTTCGGTAATATCTTTAAAATTACTCCTTAGTTTGTAATAGAAAATACCGCCTACGATCAGCGTTGCCACGCCCATGAACAGATAGCCAAGCGCCGGAATATCGGACGTGGTAAATAACAGCCCCAGGAAGTCAAACGATACGCCGGGAGGGTCCGGGTTGCCAAGCCCTTGAAGCAGGTTGCGTACGTTCGTGATACAAAAATTAATCAGCGTATTAGATAATAGAAAAAAGACCAACGCCCCGAGCAACGCTAAAATGCCGTGGGCTTTTTTTGTTTTGAGTATCTTCATGCTGTCCCTCCTTTAAAGGTCGTCCCGTTGCTGTTGGGCTTCTTCTTTGTCCTGTTCCAGTTCCTCGATCTTATCGGCATCCTCGTCCTCGTCCAGTTCTTCGATCTGGCTGTTCAGATCGTCAATCGTAGACTGATGCTCTTGATAGGTGTCGATCGTCTCCCGAACGGCATCGGTCTGGTGGTTCTGGTACACCTGTTCAGCTCCTTCCACATCGTCTTGATGCAGGTGGGCTTTTGCCAGCATTTCACTCCGGCGGTTGGTCATGTCTACGTTATCGTTGTTCATCACCTTGTCGTAATTGCCGTTCTGATATGCCAGTTCAAATGCCCCTTCGTCCGTTGGAAACGCATCGTGATAGGCTTGGAGCGTGTCGGTATTTTTGTTCAATCGAACAAATTCCACGGCCGTGGCTTTGTTGTCGAACAGCTTGTTCATTTTCTTAAACTGGTCCTTGTCGGCTAGAAAACTCGCATAGATGTTTCGTTCCTGCGTGGAGAGATCGTCCGGGTCCTTATCCTTGTAGTAATCCAGTAACTCCTGTTTGTCTCCCATGAGCGCATCTTGATACGTGCTGACTTTGGCTTCCTGTGTTTCGTTCGTGTTCGTCACTTCCTGCATTTCCGCACTCACGGAGGATAATTGAATGACAAAGAAGGAAAACAGGCCAATGGACGTGAGAACGAAAAACGCCGCCACGCCGTACACGGTTTTGCGTTGCCACCGTTTGAGCCGGGACACGTAGTTGGCATCCACGTTCTCGTTCGGTTGAATCTCTTCCTCGAATTTGTATTCTTCTTCGACCAATGCTTCCATATCTTCCAGAAACCCGAGCCGCATCCGTTCTTTTTCCTTGCTGGTGCGAATCTTCGGCAGGTTCTTCTTGATGTGCATGAACAGGTTCGGCGCCTGTTTGCTTCCGAACGTGAACGTCCCTTCGTACATTTCTTCGTTCAGATCATCGTCCAACACGTAGAAATAGGCCGGTATCGTTTCGTTCCGGTCCCGCATCTCCATTTCGACTTCCTGCGAGAGTTTCACGGCTTCATCAAACGGAATCCGTTGATGCCGGGGGATTTTTTTGTGAGTTCCTTTGGTGAAATTGACATACAGCATGTGCTGACCTCCTAAAAAAAGCACGAAAAAAAGAGCCGCAGAACGGCTCTTGCTTCGATGCTAGGTATTTTAAAATTATGACGTTAAAAGGAAATATTGGAATCAATGGCCTGAGCTAACCCGTAAGCGCCCATTACAATGACAAGGCCAACAGCGGCGCCGATAAACCAACCGACTGATTTTGGCCGGCCCCGGTCGCCGCCGAGAATCAAGTAATAGCCGCCCACGCATAACGCAATAGCAGCGGCAATCAGCCCCATCGTTTGGGCCATGCTTAGAATATCTTCCCCGGTCGAAACAAGGCCGTCTACACCGGCCGCCCCTATGGTGAACGATTGAAGCATTAATTCTTTCATCGTACCCCTCCTTTGGGTGGTTTAGTATCGTTCCGTTGGTTCTTCGGTGTTTGTTTGTGTCGCTTCATTGGCTTGGGATTTACTTGTCGTATCTTCATCATCCAAGCCGACAAAATCCAGCAAGTGATCGTCAATGTATTTGGTGTGCTGTTCGTGCAACCAATCTTCGTAATTGACGTTCTGTTTTTCCATCATCTTTTTTGCAATGTCTTTCTTTTGTTTCTGTTCTTTTCGTCCTGCCACGGAGACACCTCATTTACCCGGAGTATTTTTCCACGAAGGATTGGAGTTCGCCCTCGTATTCTTCTCGTTGGATGTCATCCTCGTCCACCTCAAACTCTTCCAAGACTTCTCCATCCTCGACATACACCACTTCATCACTAGGTGTAATTAAATTCCTGTCTCGACTGTCATCATTGGCCCGGTCTTTCGTTGCTTGGTCATACTCCCACCCGTTCGTATAGGTGAGTGTGGCACTGGTGTCCTCAAACGCCTGGAACACGTTTTCTTTGGATTCGTCCACGTCCGGGCTGTAAATATACATCGCAAACCCGGTGAAATCATCGGCGTTGATCGTTTCCTTAAACTGATCGTAGTCCTCGATTTCTTCCGTGGACGGCCCACCACAGGCCGACAGCGTGAGAACGGAACCAAACAGGGCGACAAGGCCAAGACGTTGTTTTCGCATCCTACCCATCCTTTCCTGTGCATTCTACCCCTTCCTTCTGGTTCAGTGTCGGGGACGTACGCTTTATGGCTGAAAGCGTGAACCCTATGGAAACCTGCGTACGACCGGAGCCGTAGCTTCCCAATGCACAACGTTTTAGGCATAGCACGAAGAACCAGAAAGAAAACGGCATTTTACGCTATCATGGTAGCGGCGAGCTTTAGGCTAGAACACGCAAACCTGTATCAACATCGTATATCCTTGAGATCATGCCGGGAATCAAAAGGACACGCTGTATGTAATTTTGTATGGAATAACTAAGCGTTCGTCACCAACTCGTCTGTTGGTTTCTTTCGTTTAGCAATCTGACAGTGTTCATGATTCTGTGCAGAACGTACTCGATAGTAAATGTCGGCTAATCGAGCAACTTTTCCTTTTCGTTCCACTGCCATACTGCCTTTTAGTTCATAGTATTCACCATCGAATGTGCGGATAAATTTGGCTCGAAAAGCCAATTCACATGAGGACACTCTCTGTTGTTTTTGATTCATTTCCCTCACCTCGATATGAAAATCCGTAAAAATTATTATCTTGGTTATTTTTATTTATTGTTTTGAAACCCTTTCTTTCCATTTCTACATTTATTTTAATCAAAAGGAAAAACGAAAGGGGCTGTCCCAAAAATAGGACAGCCCCCCTTTTCTATGCGCAAACAAAGAAAGAGATCATCCTTGAATGATAT
>NZ_JBQOJA010000055.1:0-8043 GCF_054971385.1 Marinococcus tarijensis
GTCCAATACCAAGATAAAGGAAGAGCCGCTTTTTTCATATCCCTATCGTGTCAAGTCCAACTTGTGGTGAAGAGCCACCAAACGTTACTATTAACATTTTATAGAAAATATTTAGACTTTTAGCCCTGCCTTTGTAGAAATTTTGCTAAAATATAAAAGGGAATAATTAAACAGGGGGAGTACGGGTTGAAAAAAATATTAATACTATCATCGCTGGCAGCACTTCTTGCAGGATGCTCAACTGCTGGGGAGGATAATGCAGGGGCAGAACAAAAGGAAAAAGCAGGTACTGCGGCCCAGGAAGAAAACCAGGACCAGAACGAGAAAAAAGAGGAGCAGGAAGAGCAAAAAACAGAGGTCTCGAAGGAGGAAGAAGTGACTTATAAAGTTAACGAAGCGAACTGGACGGTGCAGGCAGAGGAAAGGGAAGGCGATGAAGTTCTTCTTACATTTGACGATGCTCCGGACGGAAATGCGGTAGAAATCGCGGAGATTTTAGCAGAAAATAAAGTGCCGGCTATTTTTTTTGTTAATGGAATGTTTTTGAAAGATGAAGAAGGAAGAAACGCCCTGAAACGAATAAATGATATGGGTTTTGCGATCGGTAACCATACGACGACCCATGCCTCGCTTCCAGATTTATCAGAGGAGGAGCAGCTGGAGGAATTAAAAGAAACCGATGAACTTGTAAAAGAAATAACCGGTAAAAAGCCGGCATTCTTCCGTGCCCCGTTCGGTCAGAACACTCCATTTAGCGATGAATACGCCAAAAATAACGGCATGATAAAAATGAATTGGACATACGGATATGATTTTGAGGCTGAATATCAGAATGCAGAGGCACTTACCGATATTACACTGAACACGGAACTGTTAACGGACGGCGCAAATATTCTTATGCACGACCGCGAATGGACAAAAGAAGCGCTTGGGCCAATTATTGAAGGATTTGATGAAAAGGGGTATTCGTTTATTGATCCCCAATATATAGAAGAAGAGTAGAAAAATGCTTGGTGCAAAAGCTTTTTATGTCGAATTTTGTTGAAAATTTTTGTTTGAGGCTGCATTAATGCTATATTGATTAAAATGAATTGGATTCACACGAAGGGGGAACTTCTATGGACCATTCCGCACTATACGATGAAATCAGGCTGCATGTAGGTCTCGCCCATGATTATTCCATAACGCCTGAGGGCTTCCTGCACTATGTTATGAATGCATTTCAGAAATACTGGCCGCATAAAGACCTGATTTCGTTATATGTTAATAAATGGACGCATTTTGAATGGCAGGACGGGGACGTGCATCCGGTACTTACGAAAGAAATGGACGTTCAAAACGGTCTTTTGCTTTTAGCAGATATAAAAAGAACTGTATTTTGCTGCCTGGAAGAAGGAATGTATCATTGGGTGCTTCCGTTTTATGATAATGAAGTGTTTGCCGGGAGCATTATAGTTTCAAGAGAGTCAGAAATGAAGGAACTGGAAAAAGAAGAAGTGTGGCTTCTCGAAGAAATCATGGCTTTTATCAATGCTAAGCTGCCTCAATACATGTAAAAGCACAAAAAAGCAGCTGCGGCTGCTTTTTTGCTTTTTATTGTATTGGCTTCTGCTCCTGGATTACCCGTATGGTTTCAAGGGAGGGGTCTTCGGGGCCCTGGACAGGAAGACCGGCTGCTGCGTTAGCCTGAATGTACGTTAAGTTTTCTTCGGTAATGATTTCGCCTGGAAGAAGCACCGGTATGCCTGGCGGATAGATCATAATGAACTCTGCGATAATCCGCCCGGCACTTTCTGAAAGAGCAATGGTCTCTTTTTCGGCATAAAATGCGTCACGCGGAGCAATTGATAAGGTCGGGATAGACGGAAGCTTTAATACTGCCGGAGCCTTGTAGGCCTCCGGAGCATAATGCTGTCTGGCCAGATCCTCCATGGCCTGTACAAGAAACGATATTTCCTGTTTGGTATCGCCAAAGCTGATGATGCAAAGAATATTATACAAATCGGACAGCTCTACCTCAATACGATAATGCTCCCGCAGCCATTTTTCAGCTTCATAGCCATTGATGCCAAGCTGTTGAACAGAAATTAACAATTTGGTCGGATCCATGGCAGTGACGGTATTTTGTTCAAGCATCTCAGATCCGGCACAGTATAAGCCGTTAATAGAATTAATAGAGGCTCTGGCGGCTTCAGCTAGTGCGAGCGTGTCATCTATCAGTGTGTGCCCTTTTAATGCAAGCTGCCTGCGTGCAGTATCGAGCGAGGCCAGGAGCGGATACGATGTAGATGTGGTTGTAAGCATGCTGAAGACTGCCTGGACGTGAGCGATTGAAACCCGGGTGCCCTGGACATTTAACACAGAGCTCTGGGTCATCGACCCCCCAAGCTTATGCACACTTGTAGCAGCCATGTCAGCTCCTGCTTCCATGGCTGAGGGGGGGAGATTTTCATGAAAATGTATATGCACTCCGTGAGCTTCATCGACCAGGACAGGTACATCGTACTGATGGGCGGTTTCTACAATGGCACTAAGGTCAGAGGAAAAACCAAAATAAGTTGGATTTATTACGAGGAGTGCCTTTGCGTCCGGATGCCTTTCGAGAGCATGATGCGCTGTTAAAGGTGTAATTCCGTGAGATATGCCAAACTCTTCATCGAGCGCTGGATACATAAATATGGGAACGGCTCCTGAAAAAATAATTGCATTCATGATCGATTTGTGTACATTTCTCGGTACAAGAATTTTGTCTCCCGGGGCACAAACAGATAAGATCATTGTCATAATCGCACCGCTTGTACCCTGAACGGAAAAAAAAGTATAGTCTGCACCGAAGGTTTCTGCGGCAAGCTTCTGTGCTTCATCAATAACGCCGGAAGGATGATGCAGATCATCAAGCGGTTCGATGTTAATCAAGTCCATATTTAATATATTACTGCCGATAAATTCACGAAATTCTTCATCCATTCCAGTGCCGTTTTTATGTCCGGGAATATGAAAAGGCACAGGCTGTGTCTGAATATGTTCTTTTAATCTGGTAAATATCGGAGTAAGCTGCTGTCTGTTCATATGCGTCCCTCCAGTGCGTTCAAAAACATTCAAATTATAGCAGATTTCATGACTTCATTAAATAACTTTGTGAGACGTTCCGACCGGGATTTGCTAGAATATTATTGAAGGGGGAAGCAGCAATGAAAGAAAACGTTAATATACCTATCTCCATGGAGTGGACTACACAGGAAATTATCGATGTGACCACTTTTTTTCAAGTAGTTGAAACAGCGCACGGTAAACCCGTGCCCCGGGAGGATATTTTAGGATTGTACGGGAAATTCAAAGAAATCGTGCCAAGTAAAAGCGAGGAAAAGCAGATGTTTCGTCAGTTTGACGAGGACGCTGAAGTGAACTGCTGGAAGACCGTGCAGGCGGCACGAAAAGCAGAAGCAGGAGAAAAAATTAATATGACCGGACGCTCAGCGTAGAGCGTCCGGCATTTTATATCGTCTGTAGAGACAGCTGATATAAAGGAAGAAGTTCTTTGAATGTACTATAAATGTAATCATACGTTTCGTCGTCACTCCAGGAGGCAGCCGTTTCCGCGTCGAACTGACGTCCGATCAGAAGCTCCGCCTTTTTGACGTCTCTTACACGCTCAAGGGTGTGAATGACTTTATCTTTGTTTTCATGAATAAAAAATGCGTCCGGCTTTGTATGGTCCGGGGAGATTTTATAGTCCTCCGGCAGGGAGGTAAGTTGAGAGAGGCGGTCCAGATACATTTTCCCGATATCCGCTTTGTCCGGTACCTCGTACATATGGGTTAACCAGGCGAACAAATGGTCATCGAAAAGCCCGACCTGAAAATGAGGATGTTTTTTGTAGCCTCTTTTATCCGGTGCAACGCCGAACCACGTGCTGTCCGGAGGGTGGACAGAGCGCCTGGCATGCTTTGCAATATGAATAAACAATTCTTCGCCGGTATCTGCTGCCAAATCTTCGGCCAGCGGTTCTGCCAGTCGGGAAAAAACTGGCTGGATGTCGTTCCGGATTTGAGTCATGCGGTTTTCAAGACCTTCTGCCTGCATAATAGAAAAATCATTTTCAGTGAAATGCTGTCTGCTCATGTAATGACTGCTCCTTTTTCGATGGTCTGTCACAAGCATACTGAAAATCCAGTTCTACGGCAACCAATCGATTCCGGTGGGAAACGCAATTATTTAAAAATACTGAAAATTTTTGTGTGTTTTTCTTGCGTTTCCGGTAAAAAGGTTTTATAATTCCAATAATCCTTATAGAATAACGATATGCTCAAACGTTGCCAGTATATCGTTAGATACACAGGAAAGAAAGTAGGGAGAGGCTGTTGCAGAGTATAATTTCAGAACAATAGAGACAGTTCTGCATCTTATATTTTCTGAACATTCTGAGAAGAATTGCCAGCGTCAGTTAACTTTTCAACTCGTGACATAATTATTCCATTTAAGGGGTGTGGGAAACTTGGAACAGGTAATTCAGGCGTTTAAACGTAGAGATGCAGAAGAGCGAATCCCGGTGCTGCGCTTAGAAATTGATTATGAACTGGTAACCCTTCATGACGCTATGGCAGAGGAAGATTTAACATCTATTCATGCCAGCAAATACCGCCTGGAGCAATTACGCCAGGAGTGGATTCGGCTGGAAGTATAATATAAAGTAAGAAGCTCCGGTCTGCTTTACAGCAGGCCGGGTTTTTTTATGCAGAAATTGGGGGCATAATTTTGCCGTATTGAGGGAACAAGCACTTATATACATAAGGAAGAAGCGGAGAGGATTATAATGGAAGAGAATTGGTCAGAAATGCAGCAGAAAGCTGTGCAGTGGGTACAGGAAGCAGGCGAACTTCTTCGTGCGTCCCTGGAGGAAAGCTTGATTATAGAAACAAAATCGAATCCAAATGATTTAGTAACAGAAATGGATTTCAAAATCGAGCGGCTGCTGACGAAAAAGATTATGAAAGAATATCCCGGACACCGTATTTTAGGAGAGGAAGAAGCCGGAGCAGACATTACAGACACTGACGACGTCATCTGGATCATAGATCCTATAGATGGCACCACGAACTTTGTTCATCAGCAGTTTAATTTTGCTGTATCGCTGGCTGTTTTTGAAAACGGCGTCGGCAAGGTAGGCATTGTATATGATGTGATGGCAGATGAATGGTTTACCGCACTGGAGGGCGGAGGGGCGTATCGCAACGATGTCAGGCTGCCGGAGCTGAAACCGGCAGAATTAAATGAATCAATTGTAGGTATTAACGCCAGATGGATTAAAAACGAAAAAATTCCTTATGCCAGACAGATGCGTAATATTGTGGATGAATCAAGAAGCACCAGGGCCTATGGCTCTGCTGCAATTGAACTTTGCTATGTAGCATGCGGCCGTCTTGATTCCTATGTGAACCTGTGGCTTGCGCCGTGGGATTTTGCCGGGGCGGAAGTGCTGTTACGGGAAGTCGGGGCCGATATCTCAACGATCGATAACCAGCGGCCGTCGATGCTTGAAAAAGGACCGTACTTGGCCGGCCGGCCGGGTCTGCAGGAAAAAGTACGGGAGATGCTTAACAGCTGATCCCCCGTACTGATTTTTGGCTATGCTGCAGAGCTTGCTTTCAGCTTTCTGGCAAAATAGAAAGCCGAGCAGGTTACGGCAATGGATATAACGGCAATAATAATAGACGCTTCGGCTATAGCAATCCCTATAGAGGCGATGCCGAAGATAGCTAAGGCTGCAAGCAGCAGGTATAACCACTGTACTTTTGTCATAGAGTCCCTTCTTCCTTTAAAATGATACTGCTATCATTTTATCGGCTTTGGAAAGAAAACTCAAATAAGTACAGCTGGCTTTGATTCAGGGCTGGTTTATGTTATATTGGGCTAAGTAGTGTCTGTGATGGTAACTTGCCAGTTGGCGTTCCTTTAATGGAACCCGGCATACGTTATACTGACAATGTAAAATGTAATGGTAGGAACTCAGATAAAAATGGCAATGAGAACCCTGGCTTTATGGAAGACGATATCGTCGAGTGCCAGGGTTTGTTATGATTGCAGCAAGAGAATAGGAGAGATTTATAGTGACAGTTTTACGCAAAGATATTCGCAATATCGCGATTATTGCCCACGTTGACCACGGGAAAACCACCCTTGTCGACCAGCTTCTTCGTCAATCAGGAACGTTTCGGGAAAATGAACAGGTAGACGAGCGGGCAATGGACACCAACGATATTGAAAAAGAACGTGGTATTACGATCCTGGCTAAAAATACAGCAGTAAAATATCATGATACGCGTATCAATATTCTTGATACTCCCGGCCACGCGGACTTTGGCGGGGAAGTAGAGCGCATCATGAAAATGGTGGACGGCGTTCTTCTTGTGGTAGATGCCTACGAGGGATGCATGCCGCAGACTCGTTTTGTTTTGAAAAAAGCACTGGAGCAGAACCTGACCCCAGTGGTAGTCGTTAACAAAATTGACCGTGACATGGCTCGTCCGTCAGAAGTTGTGGATGAAGTCTTGGATCTGTTTATCGAGCTTGGGGCAAACGAAGACCAAATCGATTTTCCGGTTGTTTATGCTTCCGCTATTAACGGAACAGCAAGCGAAGACCCTGAAAAACAGGACGAGGATATGGATGTTATTTTCCGCATGATTTCAGACAACGTGCCGGTTCCTTATGATAACAGCGATGAGCCCTTCCAGTTCCAGATAGCGATGCTGGATTACAATGACTACCTTGGAAGAATCGGCGTAGGCAGGGTCTTCCGCGGAACACTCCGGACTGGGGATCACGCCGCGCTTGTCAAGCTCGACGGAACAGTGAAAAAATTCCGGATCTCTAAAATGTTTGGTTTCTTCGGTCTGAAAAAAGAAGAAATCAGCGAGGCCAAGGCCGGAGATCTCGTAGCTATTTCCGGGGTTGAAGATATAATGGTTGGGGAAACAATATGCCCCGTCGACCATCAGGAAGCGCTGCCGGTACTCCGTATCGATGAGCCAACGCTCCAGATGACTATTCTAGTGAATAACAGCCCGTTTGCCGGACGCGAAGGCTCTAAAATCACGAGCCGTAAAATTGAAGAACGGCTTCTCACGCAGCTTGAGACAGACGTAAGTCTCCGGGTCGACCAGACGGACAGCCCGGACGCGTGGTTAATTTCCGGGCGCGGTGAGCTTCACCTTTCCATCTTAATCGAAAACCTGCGCCGCGAAGACTTTGAACTTCAGGTATCGAAGCCGCAGGTAATTGTTAAAGAAGTGGACGGCGTGCTCTGCGAGCCGTATGAACGTCTGCAGGTGGATGTGCCGGAGGACTATACCGGAGCAGTTATGGAGTCTCTCGGCGAACGTAAAGGCGAAATGGAAAACATGGTTAACAAAGGCGACGGCCAGGTTCGGATCGATTTTATGATTCCATCGCGCGGCCTGGTTGGATATACAAATGAATTCCTCTCCCAGACCAAAGGATACGGTATTTTGAACCATACGTTTGAAGAATACCGTCCGTATATTAAAGAACAGATTGGCGGCCGCCGTCAGGGAGTACTTGTTTCCATGGAAAACGGCAAAGCGACTCCTTACAGCATGATGCAGCTTGAAGACCGCGGTACAATGTTTGTCGAGCCCGGTACCGAAATTTATGAAGGAGTGATTGTCGGCGAGCACAGCCGTGAAAATGATCTGGCTGTAAACGTGACAAAAGCGAAGCAGCAGACAAACGTGCGCTCAGCCACCAAGGACCAGACCGTAACGATGAAACGTCCGCGGATTCTGACCCTTGAAGAAGCTCTCGAGTATTTAAACGCCGATGAGTACTGTGAAGTTACTCCGGATTCAATCCGGCTTAGAAAGAAAATTCTTCAAAAAGGCGAGCGCGAGCGTGAGCAAAAACGCCAGAGCGTTTCTAAATAATAAAAACACCGGCCGCAGTTT
Organism: Marinococcus tarijensis; assembly: GCF_054971385.1. Taxonomy (NCBI): domain Bacteria; kingdom Bacillati; phylum Bacillota; class Bacilli; order Caryophanales; family Bacillaceae; genus Marinococcus; species Marinococcus tarijensis. Next base: position 7,965 of record NZ_JBQOJA010000055.1, read on the forward strand.
TTTGCACTGACCTAGAAATATGAGACAAGATAAAGCACCTAGCCTTCTGCCGTTCGGTATTCCACCGGCGTGTGGAAGG
>NZ_JBQOJA010000056.1:0-7967 GCF_054971385.1 Marinococcus tarijensis
GTGAGCAATATCTGTAGTAAAATCATTCATAGGGAAGTCCTCTTTTCTGTGAATGTGGTCGGCTAACTTCATTCTACGAGAAAAGGACTTCCTTTTTTCGTGTTCGCTCGTTTACACAAAATATTTTACGCTCTCTCAACATTTATACTATGTCCATTATTACTGAAACATTTACGTAAATGTAATAATAAATTTAAACATTTATAACTTTTAAACTCCTCAATATGTAATAGTTAAAGACATATAATTCACAAAAGTACACTCCTTTTTTTGTAATAGTTGAACTCCCCAATATGTAATAGTTACTCCTCGATGTGTAATAGTTCACTCCCCTAATTGTAATAGTTCACTCCTCAATGTGTAATAGTTCGACTCCCTTAATTGTAATAGTTCACTCCCCAATGTGTAATAGTTCACTCCTCAATGTGTAATAGTTCAAAATTGAAACCCTTGATATTAGGGGCTTACAGAGCTCTCTAATTATTAATCATTGTAATTTAGTTGTTAAACAAATAAACGATGTAAACAACAAGGTGAAAAATTAAATAATGTTGTTCCATCGAATAACTATTACAAAAAGAGGAGTAGACAGAAGAGATAAGCAGTAATTATAATTAACTTACTAATAACTGGGAGGAGTGAAGCGGCATGGTGAGTGAACAGATGGATTTACCCGGAGTCTCTGAAATATCGCCTGAGCATACAGTCACACAGTCCAACGATCTCATCATGTCCCGCCAGGATCTCACTATTCAAGAACGCCGGATCATTTATGCCTTTGCTTCGTTAATACATAAAGAAGATAACGATTTTAAAATACACAGAGTAAAAGTAAAAGATATCGCCGATATTCTCGGTATTCAGACCAAAAACTATTACCGAAAAGTACAGAATATCGTGCTCGGGTTGCAACAAAAAGGCGCATATATCCAGAAAGAAAAATCGGAATTATACGTAAATTGGGTAGCATCAAGCGAATATTTTCATGGTCAAGGATGCGTAGAGCTCGAATTTTCTCAAAAAATGAAACCTTACTTATTAGAACTAAAACAACGCTTTACGCCATTCAAATTAAGAAACGTCCTTCGTTTGCGAAGCGAGTATTCGATGCGGATGTACGAGTTATTAAAAAAAGACGAATTTCGCCACCAGGTGAGTTACTCCATCCCAGAACTCCGGCAGCTATTAAATATCGAAGAAGGAAAATATGAACCATATGCCAATTTCAAAAATCGCATTCTTAAAAAAGCCCAAGAGGAATTAGAAAATTACACGGATTTAACGTTTTCGTATGTAGAAATCAAAGAAGGAAGAAAGGTAGCAGCTTTAACGTTTGCCATCCAACCCAATGACAAATACGTCGAAAATGTAATAGAAGAGAACGATAACAACGAAATCATTCAGTTGCTCACCACATATGGAATTGATGAAAAACAAGCAAAAAAACTTTTGATAGAGCATGAAAAAGATAAAGTTATTCGAAACATCGAACACATTGCTTCTCAAAATGAAACCCAATTTCATAATTTAGCCGGGGCATTAATAGATGCCATACGGAGAGATTATGCAGCCAGCCAAGCACTCCCCTTCGAATCATCAATTACTGATATTGAATACGGAGAGAAAAGCCTTCCAGAACCTAAAAAGGCAGAACTAATTGTAAAAGATCTTATCAAAAAGTATTCAGGAAATAATTCAGGCCCGATTCCGAATTGGATGGTTGAAGATGAATTAGAACAACGATTAAATGAAGAAGGGTATTCTAATGATGAGCTCGAGACTATTAAAAATCATTGGCTACCTTATTTAACAAAATAAATTATTAAGAAAGGCGTTCGGTATATTAATTGCTGAACGCCTTTCTCATGCTTAAATACGAATCGTTGAAAAAACAATAACGTAAACTGAAACATTTCAGTTTACGTTATTGTTTACGTTTTATCTGTTTTGTTTTATTTCTTTAATCAAGTTTTCTAAAGCGTAATTGATAGCTTGCGTTTTAAAGCCTTTGCCTTGGCCTTCTGCAAGGCGGTTAAATTCCTCAAGCAGATCTTTTCGAATTAAAAATGTTCCTCGTTTATGGGTGTCCTCAACCTTTTCCTTTTTTTGACCAAAGTTAGACCAGAAGGTTTCCTCTGAATTTTCTTTATCGTCAGAGGTGTCGTTTTGCTCCCCACTTACTTCGTCTTTATCCGACGTCTCTTGGTCATCAAAAAACATATTAGCTGGAGAAGGTCTTTGTTTGCGCTTTGTCATGTTTTCTAGTACTTTATCTGATCCTTTATTGGTTTGTTTTTTCGCTTCTGACACGATCCATCAACTCCTTTACAAATGATTTATGATAACTGAATGCCTGATTGGATTCCGAGTTATTGACGAGACCATAAATAGGAAGTCGTCCTGTTGTCGCTCGTCGGTGAATAACCGTATCAAAAACATAGTTCGGATACTCGTTTTCAATTAATTGAATCATTGCCTGGGAATCCACTCGCTTAGCATCAGCAAGTGTTCGCAGAATACCTGCAATTTCAAGGTCTGGATTGAGCCGTTCTTTAGTTGTCAAAACAGTATCAATAAAGCGAGGGACAGCTGAATAACAAAATTTACTGGTTTCGAACATAATCACTACGTGCGTAGAGGTACTTAGTGCATTGATCGTCTGCTCTGAAAGAGCGGGAGGGGTATCGATAATGATAAAATCATAAAACTTATGTACGGGCTCAAGAGTGCGATGTAATGCAAGGGAACGGTTGCCATCATACTCCTGGTACAAAAACTGGCCAATGGTCGCCAAGTAATCGTCAGAAGGAAGTAGATGCAGGTTCTCGCTGATTCCTTTGATATATGGCCTGGCATCTTGCTCTTTGATTGCTTCTAAAACTGTTTCATTTTCAAATTCGGATAGGTCATCAATACCAGATATAAACTGTGTTAGATTGCCTTGGGAGTCCATATCTACACAAAGTACTTTGTAACCTGCTTCAGATAGCAGATAGGCAGTAACTCCAGATGTTAATGTTTTTCCTACGCCGCCTTTTTGTATGCCAAATGTGATCGTTGTCGTCATCGTGTCACCCCGCTTATGTAATTGTTTCTATTAAAAGTATACATAATATAAAATGTAAATGCCATAGTTTATTGAAATTTAAATGTATTCATAAACTTAAAAGTTTATGTTTCAGTTTAATGAAACATAATAGTATATTATTCAATAACGAACTTGATTACTAAATAAAAGAGTATCTAAGCTTTTTATAGAATCAAGGAGTTAGATACTCACTTCTTTTATTTGTTTTTGTCTTTCTCAGATTGCTCCAATGCATATTGCAATAGGTAAATAATGGCTTGGGTACGAGTTTGAAATCCCTTATCTTGTTTAAATTTATCAATTCGATCTAATAATTCTTTAGGGTATCGCATATTTACAATTTGGGACAAAAGAAATTCCTCCTGCTTATTGTGTATCTTTTTAATACACGTTACAATTACTGTATATTATTATAATATACGATTATTCTCAACGAAACAATTTTTAAATTTCTAATTCCTACAATTTTTCTTATTAGTAGGGGCTTATAAAGAAAGGAACTTATTGCTATTATTAGGAAATATATTAGTAAGTGAAGCTTCGATGAGACGTTTTATAAAAAATAATACATGAAAAAATCTCTGCTCATAGTATCCGGTTTGGCCGCCTAGGTACTATAAACAGAGATCTCTCTAAAAACATCTTGAAATTTAGCGTATCATAGAGATGAAAAATTTTGAACCTTTTGCTAAATTTTATATACTGTTTTTCAAAGTTTGTCATGAATAAATGTAAGAGAAGAACCTATACTTGCATTTTATTTCTCTTTCTAGGGAGTCTCTAGCAGGGATATCTAGAAGGAGGAATTTTGCATGGATACAGTAATTCAATTTGAGGGCACTATTTATGAAAATGGTTATGGACTAATAGCTCAAAGAGTTATGCGTGATAAAACACTTCCAAAACAATCAAAACTTATTTATTCTTATATGTGCTCGTTTGCTGGCACAAATGGGGATGGTGAAAGGACAGCCTTCCCTAGTGTCAGTCTGCAATGCGATGAATTAGGGATGTCAGAAGATACGTATTATAAGTGGCGTAAATACTTAGTTGATCGCGGGTATATTCGTATTACACGGCAACGTAAAGAAGGGGCAAAATTTGATCGAAATATATACTCTATTTTAGCTGTTCCAGTAGAGTCTAAAAAGGAAGAAAGTAACCCGTACCAGAAAATTTCGGATACGGATCCACACCCTAAAAAACCGAGTACGGTTAATCCAAGTACCGATAATTTGGGTACTAACAGTAATAACTCAAACAATAATAGCTTTAATAAAAAGAAACAAAAAGAAACGAATTTTAAAGATTTTTCTCCCGAACAAAAATATAATGATAAAGAAAAGAATAAAGAAGAACTGTTAAAAGCTAGTTTAAAATCTGTACTCCCAAATAAAATCTTTTATGCGTTAGATAATTTTAGTGACTCTTATCAAGAATTATATGAGTGGATTGGCATTTTATTTAGATCGAAAAATCAAGTAGAAAAAGATAATGATCAATTAATTTTATTAGAGAATTATGAAGAAACCTTCTTCATAATTCTTCAAAACGCGATTAGAAATATAAAAACCAATGCTAAAGTTAATAAACCTAGCGATTACTTGTTTATCACGATCAAAAGTGAAATAGAAAAGCATATAGCTTCTCAAACAAGGCTGGACGCTATTAAGAATAAAGGAATGAATCAAGACGGGGGAACAGAAACATCTTTATTTGCCGACGAAAATTCTTTAACTTTAGATACGGATAACAATTCAAATTTAGAAATAGAGAAAGCACATTTCAAGGCAATGTTGGCTGAAAGACGAGAAAATAAATAATCAGCTATTCTTTAATTAGATTTAATACTTAGTTAGGATGATTGAAATCATGATAGCAAAATGGATCGATAAATATGCTTTAAATCAACTTCACAAAGTCAAAAGTGAAAATTATCAATATGCTCCTCCTAATCGAGTGCCGAGTCAAGAAGAACGAGAACAGTTTTATGCTGCGGCCGATCTTGATCTTTCATTTAACCTTCTTCCAAGCAAAAATTATTTAGAGGGCACATTTCAAGCTCAAAGTGCGATCAGAGCAGAGCATAAAGAGAATCAAATTTTGTCTGGAGAAGCGTATATTCAACATGTGTCGGCTTCTAACATTGTCTTTGTCCACGGATGGCGAGCAGATTCACATGATCGTACAAAAAGTATTTTTCACAAGACGTTTCAAAAGCAAGGATGGAATATGTTTTATTATTGTATGCCATATCACTTAGAACGAGAGCCTGAAGCTTCCTCGTATAGTGGAGAAATGATGATTTCTGCTAATATTGCTCGAACAATTGATACAGTCCAGCAGACCATTCAAGAACTACGAGGTCTAATAAAGTGGCTGAAAACGTATTATGGGGGGCCAGTCATTGTCGTTGGAATTAGTTTAGGTGGATTTATTTCTAATTTATTAGCTACATTGGAAGAAGAGATTGATGCTCTAATTTCTGTTTTCTATGCTAATCGTATGTCATACGCTATTTATCACACGCCGGCTGGCAAGTACATCAAACAGGATTTGAAAGATCATGGGGTAGAGTACGAAAATTTAGCGGAGTATTGGCGTATCATTGATCCAAGCGAAGCAACACCTAAAATATCTCAAGATAACATTTTACTTATGAGTGCAAAGCATGACCAATACGTAAGTAATCAGGATGCAAATAAATTATGGGAAACCTGGGGGCGACCGGCACGTTCGATATACAACAGCGGTCATGCAGGATTTGTTTTTAAAAAACGGGCTATTGCGAAAGAAACCAAGGCATTTATTCAAAAATCTTTAGGACCTCAATAACATGGTAGTACTAGTTATTTTGCTTTGGCTCATGGCATTGGTGTTAATCGCTGTTTATCCATATAGTGAGACGACACGATGGGCTGCTTCGATCGGATTTGGTGGGGGAGCTGGTGGCTTGGCCAGTGTATTAGGAGCAGGTACAGATCGGCCAAGCTATATTCTTATTGCCGATAGTATTTTGAGCTCGGTGGGCCACTTTTGGACACCGGTAGCTGTTTTAATGTTTGCGCTTATCTATAGTGGCATACTTCAAAACCAAAAAACGAAAAGAACATGGATCATTCTTTTTCTATTGCCTGCTATAAGTATGTTGTTCACGACTGAAATTTATCCTGATTTTTTACTGAATCATCAATTTTTTGCCGTGTGGGTTACTCCTTATGTTTTAGTTTGTAACGGTTTGCTTGTTTACACTGCATGGAAAGAGACAAGATTATCGATTAAAAAACAAAAAATATTAACAGCTATTATTATCGTTCCCATTCTTTCTTTTGCGCTTGTAACAAATATCCTTTTAGAAGCTATGAATATTTCAGGCATGTGGCGATACAATACCTATATTATTGGATTTCAATTCATATTGTTTTGTGTATTTGTTGTTAAATATGGATTTCTCGGTGTTCAAGTGCAATTTGTACAGCAGTCGCGCAGTGTGCAAGCACAGAAATCCGGTACTTCCTTATTTAATCACGCAATTAAAAATGAAGTAAGCAAATTAGATTTAATGGTCAAGCAATTTAATCAGGATTTACTATCAGAAAGTCAGCGAGAAAACCTCCACATGATGCAGCAAACCACCCAGCATTTGCGTGAACTATCACAAAGAGTACAAAGCAAATTGGATATTATTGAACTACGTCGAGAGAATTTCGATCCGCATCTTTTAATTAAGGCTGCTCAAAGAGAACTTTTGTTAGCAGACGAAAATATCGAGATCCATACTCACATTCGTTCTAAACATTCGTTTTATGGCGATCCTATTCATATTCAGGAAGTCATTAATAATATTGTAAAGAATGCCAAGGAAGCACTGAGAGGAAATGGAGATATAAGTATCGATGTGTACGAGGCGAGAAAGTATATGGTGCTAGATATTACAGACAATGGCCCAGGCATGGATAAAATAGAAAGCCAACGAGTAATGGATCCGTTTTATTCGAAAAAACAGCAGACGGAAAGCTATGGTTTAGGGCTAACTTATTGCTTCAATATTATGCAGCAGCATGGTGGAGATATTACAGTTCAAAGCCAGAAAAACCGTGGAAGTACCTTTTCGTTATGGTTTCCAAAGCCCAAACATGCCTGGTTTTCCCCGGACCCAAGTAGGAGGTATAATAATGCCCCAAATACGAATAGCTATCATTGAAGACGATCCTATATGGTCCAAGCTGCTCTCGGAATATTTAGAGCAACAAGGAGGAATGCACGTCTCAGAGATAGCCATGAATTATGAAGAAGCATTGGCCATAGATACAAATCGAATAGATGTTGCTTTAATTGATCTATCTTTAAACAAGGAGCAAGAGGAATTACAAGGATTAAAACTTACGAAAACATATCGAGAACGATCTTTTAATCATGCAATTGTCCTAACCTCGTGGGATGATGAAGAAACGATAGACGAAGCCTTCCAAGCTGGAGCGGTAAATTACATTACAAAAAATTCTTATGAAGATTTACCACTCATGATCCAAAGTGTTTATGCAGGCAAACCTCTCATTCACGGGGATTCAGCACAAACGTTATTGAAATCCTATCGTCAAGAAAAGGATATGCGTGATCTGACGCCTCCAGAGAAGGAAGTTTATACTCTTCACAAGAAAGGATGCACAAAAAGAGATATTGCCCAAAAGCTTATTAAATCGCCTGAGACAATAAAAATGCAACTCCGAGAGGCAAAGAAAAAGGTTAAAAAAGCCAAAAGTTTTTGATGATCTCAATACAGTTAGTAAGCGACTAGAACGAAAGGGGCTGTCCCAAAATTCGAATGATAGCTCTTTTAAGCGGAAGCTGGAGATGTTTCTCCGGCTTCTTTTTTCGT
>NZ_JBQOJA010000057.1:0-7859 GCF_054971385.1 Marinococcus tarijensis
AAGTGTTATTGCATCATCAATATAAATGGTCGCTCGCCGGATAACGGAGGGGTCACCCCAACATTAGACATAGAACCCTTTTTTATTATTTTTAAAATAAAGAAATGCACATTTAGGCAAGGTATCGAGAGGGGAGGGCCGGGGGAAATAAATAACGAAGCTTATATGCTGGATTATTTTGAAACTTAAATTGACACCTGCTGAACAACGAAAAGCAGCCCCCCCTCCCTCCCGGGAGCTGCTTTTTTAGGCAGACTGGCGTACGCTGAACGCAGTAATGGAAACCAAAATAATAACGATGCCCAATGCCTGAATGATTGCCAGGCTGTCTCCAAGCAGAACTACTCCAAACAAAGAAGCAGTGACCGGTTCTGCCATGGCAACCATTGAAGCAGTAACCGGGGTCGTCAGCTTTATGCCGATAACATACAGTACAAAGGAAATGCCTGCACCAACGAGCCCGAGCAGCAGGAACCACCCAATGTCACTGGAGGTCAAAACAGATAATGCTTCCTGTTGGTCGACAAACATCAAAAGAATTACACAAAAAACAAAAAAAGCGATCGTTAAAGAGGTTTCGGGCCTGCCGACTGCAGAGGCGTATTTAAATCCGAAAATAAACAACGCATACGAAAGACCGGCCCCAAGGCCGGCAGCGGCGCCTGCAAGTGTAACCGAAGAACCGCCCGTGTCATAAGCACCTGTCAGGAGGAAAATTCCTACAAGCACTACTGCAATACATCCCCACTTGAAAAAAGTAGAGGATTCCTGCTTTAGAAAAAAAGAAATCAAAAATACAAATATAGGTGCGGTATACATTAGCGTGGCAGCGATGGCTACGCTTGAGGCCTCAATACTGAGGAAGTAAAAGGTGAAATTGCCGGCGACGCCCGCCCCGGCGAGAGCAGCCCATATAAATAATCGGGTGGAGGGGGATCCGGTCTTTCGAATCCGTAAAAGGAACCATATAAAAATACAGACAAAACCAACGGCTCCCCGGTAAAAGGAAATGACTAACGGATCCCAGCCCTTATGTAAAAGTATATCTGCCAATCCACCTGAAATACCCCATAGTATCGCGGCCAGTACTACTAAAATCGTGCCTGAAAATTTCATGGTCAGCCTCCGCGATAGTATGAATATAACTGTTTACCCTTTAAAAAATGGTTTCAAACGAATTTTGCAGCGCAGGTCAGGTTAAAGCATAACTTCGATAAGAAAGTAGCCGAAAAAAGATAATAAAAGCGAGCCGCAAACTGTCACGATAAACATCTTTAAACTAATTGTTTTAAAAGAAGCGGCTGGCATCTGCATTCCAAAACCAGCCATGGCCATGCCGAGAAAAACATATGAAGCGGAGATCATAAAAGCAGCTGCGGAGTCGCTGAGCAGATTAAAGGTATTGGCCAGACTCACTGCTAAAAATCCGAAAATAAACCATGGAACCGGAATTGTATGAGAGGCCCGCTTTTCTTTACGGCTTTGAAGCGTGGCAACTATAAGTGCTACCGGAATGAGAAGTGCAACCCTTGTTAATTTAATGATCAGGGCGTGGTCTTCCGAAACTGTACCACCGGCTTCAGATGCTGCTACAGCGTGGGCTACTTCATGGAGAGTTCCTCCTGATAAAATGCCATATTCATACGCATTCATCCCCAGAAACGGAAACAGAAACGTATAGGAAACGGAAAAAACAGTACCAACCACTGCGATAATCGCGATGCTCGCAGTGGTTGTTTTATGCTCTGCCTTTACAATCGGAGCGATGGCTGCGATTGCTGAAGCTCCGCAGATAGCTGTACCGCAGGCCGTTAACAGACTGAGCGTTTTATCTATCCTTAAAGCTCTGGCAGCAAGGTAAATGAAAAAAAGCGCAATCAGTAACCCGGAAGCAGCGATAAAAAAAGCGTTAAATCCGGATTCGTAAATATCTCCTAAATGCAGTCGGGCCCCGAGGAAAATAATGCCGAGCCTAAGCAGGTGCCTGCTTGAAAAAGTGATTCCCGGAAGCGCACGGTTGGGAACTCCAGCGGTGAAGCGCCAGCATACGCCTAAAAGTATTGCAGTAACCAGCGCGCCCATCGCTGAGAATGGAGCAACCTCTGCGAGTGCGCTGCTGAGCACAGCAGCAATAAACGTAAAGATAAGTCCGGACATTAGCATGGGAATGAAAGAAGCAAATCGTTTCATTAGTCTTCAACTCCTAATCATTAACGCTATTGTACTCCCGCTCTTTTTATTATAAAAACAAATATATATAATGAAATTAATTAATATTTTTAATAAATAGGAGGAAATATGCATATTGACGAATTAAAAACATTTTTGACTGTGGTGGAGGAAAAAAATTTCACAAAAGCCTCGGAGGTGCTCTCCCTCTCCCAGCCGACTGTAAGCGTGCATATAAAAAATCTTGAAAGGGAATTTCTTGCCCCGCTTTTTCAGCGGACAACAAAGTCATTGATGCTTACAAGGGAAGGTGAGGTATTTTTGGATCATGCCCGTCAGTTGATGGGCACCTACGCCCATATGAAGGAAGCTATATATATGATGCATGAAGAAGTGAGTGGAACCATTCATATCGGGGCCAGCTTTACGATTGGGGAATACGTTCTCCCAAAAGTAATGGCCAGAATGCAGGAGGAGTATGAGGGAATTCAGTTTGAAGTGACGATCGCCAATACTGAGGAAATCATTCAGCTGGTCCGGACGCTGAAGGTCGATATTGGTCTGGTGGAAGGGCACAGCGGGGCTGCTGATATTACGCTGACACCATTTCAGACGGACCGTCTGGCGGTAGTTAAGAGTACATCCAGCTCTTTTTCACCTGTAACCCGGGAGGAGCTGCAGGATCTGAAGTGGGTGGTGCGCGAAAAGGGATCCGGAACCAGGGAATCGTTTGATTATGTGATGAACGCAAACGGGATCCGCATGCGTTCACTTCTGATGATCAGCAGCACGCAGGGGGTTAAAGAAGCCGTTAAAAGCGGCCTTGGATTATCCTTGTTATCAGAAGCAGCGATTGAAGAAGAACAAAAACACAACACGCTGGAGCTTTTATCCATTGAAGGCATCGATGCAAAAAGATTTTTTTCATATGTACTTCCAAAAAGAGCAGAGCGGACAAAAAATATTCAGTTTATGATCCGGTGCCTGACAGAGAATCGCTGACGTCCGCCGGCTTCTTTTTCTATAGTTTTCTACAAAAACTAATTTGTTGTATACTAATACCGCAATCTTAAGGGAATCACCGATGATGGATTTATATTCACTGCTGTATAAAGCATTCTGTTCAACGCCGGAAACGGAAGCTTACTATACTGAAATGAGGAATGGGTAAATGATTCAAATTGAGCCATTTTTGCGCAATGATCAGTTTAATTTTATTAAAGAGCATGTATGGAAATTCGCCCATGCACACGCTACAGTAAAAGACGCCGACGTAATCAGTGCATTAAAACACAGCGCCTTTGATCAAATTATCAACAGCTTTCATTCGATGAACGACGAGCAGGAAAAACTGTTAGAAAAGGTTCTGTATGTAGAGGACAGCACTCAGGCAGAGCAGATTCTCGGTGAGTTGAAAATGTATGTTGTTCCATTCCCGGCGGTAACTGTAGAACGGATTAAAAAGCTGTTTCCAAAGGCGAAAAAGCTGACAATGCCATCATTGGAAGAAGTGGAGCTGAAAAATATATCCTACCTGGGCTGGAACGACATCCGGGCAGAACGAAAATATATTATTACTACAGATCAGAGGAGATTGACGGGCGTGTTTGGAACATTTCGTAACACTCCCGGAAAAGGCATCTGTACGATCTGCAACAAGCAGGAGGAGACAGGGCTTTTTATGTCAGTAGTAAAGTCCGGAAAAGAAACATATACGAGCCGGGGCAACTATATCTGCCAGGACAGTCGCAGGTGCAATGAAAATATTACGGATCTCCAGCAGCTTGAAACGTTCATGTACCATTTGAAAAAGTGAATACTATAAAAGCCGGGGGAAGAAATGTTTCCCCGGCTTTTATATATTATTGCAGTGTATGCAGGTGAATGGTCCCGTCTCGTTTATAATCGTCGATTTCCTGGCGGATGTGGTCTGCGAGGCCGATTTGCTTCATCGTATCAAACATGGAACATGCCTGACTCCAGTCCTGAAGCGCGGATTGATCAAATCCCAGCACAAGAAGGTTTTGTCCCCGCTGATAAAGCAGCTCCCCTAAAACGTAGCTGTTCTGCAGATCAATGCAGCGGTTGATTCCCTTTGAACACCAGTCGATGGATTGCTGGTAAGCACCCTGATAGGTCAGCGCTTTAGTCAAGGTATATGTCAGCTTTAATTCAATGTATTTATTCTCCGGGTGCACCAGGCTCTGATGGTCCTGCAGCGCTTTCCGGCATATATCTGCAGCTTTTTTGTATTCGTGTTCAAGGTTGTAAATAATCGCCATGGCGTTTATGATTTCACCTTTACGTTCCGTATAAATTCCTTTGTGGTATGCATCGAGGGCAGAGGAAGCCAGTTCGAGAGCCTGTTCTGGATCATTATCCAGTTCGTAGGCGCAAATAGCTTTATGCCAGAGCATGTACTGCTCGTAATAGCCGATTTTGAAAATAGGGTTGTCTTCCTCCCTGGAAAGCAGCTCCCGCATCGAAACGTAATCATGCTCGAACCGGCACGTTTCAAGCATACTGAATACAGAGCGAACGTAGTCGCTGCGGTCTGTTAACGCTTCTTCAAAAAAGTAATACATGCTGGCTCCGAGCCGTTCAGCAATATAAAACATGGTGCTTGAATACGGAACGATAGTCCCCTTCTCGATTTTACTGATCTGCGCCTGGGTACAAATATCTTTAGCAAGCTCCTTTTGTGTGTAGCCCCGGTATTTACGCAGCTCCTGTATTTTATTTCCCACCCGTGAAAAATCCATCAATATAGTTCTCTCCCTATCTCTCAAATATTCCTATAATTATTTTACGGGAAGAAATCCGTAGAAAAAAGAGGAAAGTCTTAGGTAAATGATCGATTTTGGAGCCAGAAGCGGAAAACGCTCTTTTTATAGTTCGAATATACTAAAACGAACATATAATAAAGAGGTGAAGAAATGAAAAAGGCAGGTTTATGGTATGCTGCGTTCATTGTAATAATGATGGCAACAACTGCACCGGTTCAGCAGACAGCACCGGTGGCAGGTGAAATTATAACGAGAGACATCCCACATCAATATTAAAAACAAGCCGCGGACATCATTGATGCCTGCGGCTTGTTTCTTTATACTGCCTGGCTTTCTCGACATATTCGAGGCGGATACGCTCCATGTCTTCTTTGTCCTCCTCGGTGAGGTCACGAACGACTTTGGCCGGACGTCCAAAGGCAAGTACGCCGGCGGGAATCGTTTTTCCGGGTGGAACCAGGCTGCCGGCACCGATGAACGCCCCTTCACCGATCTCGGCCCCGTCAAGCACTGTAGACCCCATGCCGATGAGTGCCTTTTTTCTTACAATGGCAGAATGAAGCATTACCTGATGACCGACAGTAACGTCGTCTTCAATAATCAAAGGATGCTTCGGGCTCTGGTGCAGCAGGCATTGATCCTGCACATTGACTCTGCTGCCAATCAGCGTAGGTGCTACGTCCCCGCGAATAACGGTGTGAAACCAAATGCTCGATTCCTCGCCGATGGTAACGTCACCAGTGATGACCGTGAAATCTGCTAAAAAAACGGTGGGAGCAATGGAAGGATACTGGCTGTTGTACGGATAAATCATAAAAAACCACACTTTCCGAAATTTATTCTGCATTTCTAATGCAAGTGTAGCAAAAATAATAGTAAAATAAAGAAAGATATATTTCCCGGGGTACTGGATTGAGGAAAAAGGGGGCGATAATAGTGGAAAAAAGATTAGTGGACCGCCCGCGTGGAGTTGTTGTGCTGGTTCATGGATCGGGCGAACACTACCGGCGATATGAATGGCTGATCCATGTATTGAAACGCCAGCATCTGCATGTGATTACCGGGGACTTGCCCGGCCACGGAGAAACCAACGGGCGAAGAGGGCATATAGACAGCTTTCGTGAATATACAGACACCGTATATGAATGGTACAGAGAAGCAGCTTCCTTTAAGCTGCCTATTTTTATGCTTGGGCACAGCATGGGCGGGTTAATTGTCATACGGGCAGTATCCGAGCGGTATATGCCAGTGAAAGGTATTATCCTGTCTTCCCCTGCGCTCGGGCTGTACGAATACCCAAACAGAATCCGGGAATTATCCGGAAGGCTTGCGCACCGGCTCGTACCGGGTAAAAATTTGAAAACCGGCATTCAGGCCCAGTATTTAACAAGAAATCCGGAAACAAGAGCTGAGTACCAGAAGGATGAACTGGTGAATGATACAGTTACAGTCCGCTGGTACCAGGAGATGATCCGGGCAATGCGTATCAGCCTGGCACAGCCGGAAAGCTTTCCGGATACGCCGCTTCTGGTTATGCAGGCCGGAGAGGATTATATTGTTGATAAAGAAGCAACTGTGCGTTGGTTTAACCGGCTGCATACGTCAGAGCGAACGATTAAAATATGGAATAATCTTTACCATGAAATATTGAATGAGCCCGAACAGGAACGGGTGGTAAGATATATCATTCACTTTATGAACCAGCATTCCTGAAATGAACCAGCCAATCAAGGAGGCCTTTTGAAATGTCAGCACCAACGTCGATACCGACTATTATGTACTACGGGGTGAAAGACACCCTGCCGGCTGCGCGTAATTACTTAAGTGAGTGGAAGCAGAAGGCAGAGCAGATCCCGGATGATTTATACCGCCAGGCAGCGCTTGAAGCAATTGATGAAAAAACCTTCCACTATGAAGGGGGATCGCTTTACGCATTGATTGCTCCCGAACATATCCGGAGCGAGCTGCTGCGTTTTATTGTAGCCTATCAAAATATCAGCGATTATCTGGACAGTATCTGTGACATGAGTCAGGAGGAGGGCGTAGCCTTTTATCGTGATATTCATGAAGCCTTGAAGCATGCTCTGGATCCCGGAGCCAGTCAGCAGGATTACCTTAAAAAGAAAAAAGGGGAGGGGGACGGCGGCTTTTTAAAAGACTTGGTTGAAACGTGCCAGTCTGCTCTGCAGAGCTTTCCGGGCCTTTCTGGCGCCCAGCCGTATATGGAGGAGCTGTCCATGTATTACAGGGAGATGCAGATATACAAGCATATTGATGTCAATGAGCGTGAAGCAAAGCTGATTGAGCTTTATGAGCACTTTAAAGACCGGATCCCACCGATGGCCTGGTATGAATTTTGCGCTGCTTCCGGATCGACGCTTGGTATTTATGCACTGGCCGGGTACGCTGCCCGTTCGCCGCTTGCAGAGCTTCAGGCGAAGTCGATTAAAGAAGCCCATTTTCCTTATGTGCAGGGGATGCACATTCTGCTTGATTACTTTATTGACCAGGAGGAAGACGTGGAGCAGGGCTCTCTGAATTTCACCGAAAAATATGCGTCAGCCGGCCATATGATGTCCCGGCTGGAGTTTTTCAAATCCGAGGCTGACAAAAAAGTAGCGAAGCTTCCGGAGGCCGGCTTTCATAAACAATTAAACAAAGGTCTTCTCTCCATCTATTTGTCCGACGAAAAGGTACAGGCAAATGAAGCAATGAAGCAGCAGGCAAAGCATCTCCTCCGCTTTGGCGGCATTACCTCGCTTATTTACTATTGGAACTCGTGGATGTACCGGAAAAAAATATAAACAAAGAACCGCCTCTTCCGAAATGCACTGACCTAGAAATATGAGACAAGATAAAGCACCTAGCCTTCTGCCGTTCGGTATTCCACCGGCGTGTGGAAGG
>NZ_JBQOJA010000058.1:0-7016 GCF_054971385.1 Marinococcus tarijensis
GTCCAATACCAAGATAAAGGAAGAGCCGCTTTTTTCATATCCCTATCGTGTCAAGTCCAACTTGTGGTGAAGAGCCATAAAATATCTTTTATAGAAATAATTTCCAAATAAGGGAAGTAACAAGAAAGCATGGCAGGAAAAACTGAGAAGACGAAAAAAGCATCTTCCCGGAGGAAAACGCTCTTTTTGCAGATTATAGCTTGGGCAGCTCCCGTTTGTACTCGTCCTCGTAATCTTCAATCCGGTCGTAAAACATAACTCCGTTCAGATGATCAATTTCGTGCTGGGCAACAATAGCCGGAAGCCCCCGGAGGCGCAGCTTTACCTCTTCGTTTTCAAGTGTCCGGGCTTTCAGTGTAATACGCGAATATCTAGGAACATTTCCAGGAACTTCCCGATCGACTGAAAGGCAACCTTCCCCGCCTTCCAGATGGGTTGTTTCTACAGAGTGGCTGAGGATTTTTGGGTTGATGAACCCGTAGCTGTAAAGCTCATCCTTGTCGTCGGACACATGCATGGCAAACATTCTTTTATTAATGCCAAGCTGGGGGGCCGCCACGCCGACGCCGGAACGGAGCTCATATTTTTCAGCGGTTTCCTCGTCCTGGCTGTTTTTTAAGAAATCCAGCATTTCCTGCAGGGTATGCAGATCTTCAGCAGGCGGAGGAACCGGGACTTCTTCAGATACTTTGCGAAGCGCTGGACTACCTTCACGCTTAATATCTTTCATTGTTAACATGAATCAACTGCCTCCAATCAAGCTTACATATGATAATCGTTAATAACAGTGTATTAGTATAGCAAAAAAATTTCAGCTAAAACAGCTTTAAAACGTCAATTGGCCGCAAAAAAATTTACAGGGGGAATACATATGTATAAATTGAACAAAAAAATAACAGGAGCAGCAGTCGTTACGTTATCTGCTTTAGTGTTAACGGCATGCGGGTCTCCGGAGGGCAACATCCAGGATCAGTGGAGTAAAGCAGCGGGAGCCGAAGAAAACTTTTCCGACAAAGATGAAGAATTAACCGAACTGGCTGGTGAAGAACAAAGTATATTTGAAAATTTAACTTCCTATAAAGATGATGAGCAGAAAAAAATTGAGGCATCTGTAGAGAAAGCGGTAAGCTCAGTGAGTGAGCGTAAAGAATTAATGGAACAAGAACAGGAAGAGATCAATCAGGCTTACGATGAAGCAATGAAAGCAGAAGACCCTATTGAAAATTTGGAAGATGAAGAAATGAGCGAACAAGCAAAGCAGGCCCAGCAGGCAATGGAAAAGAGGAACGAAGCATTTAACGGTGTTCACGATGCTTACATGAAAGCAGCGGATAAAGAAATTGATATGTACGAATCATTTAATGATGAAAATTTAGAGCTTGAAGCACTCGAAGAACAACTCGATACTATTAACAACTCCTATGAAGAGGTGGAGAGCTACAGGGAAACATTCAACACAGAAACGAAAGCATTCAATGAAGCTAAAAACACGTTCGGAGAAATGATGGAAGAAGAGAGCTGATTCAGTTTTATAACAAGTCGGCGAAACGAAGCGTTGGATGGAGAAAAACGGCTGAACTGTTTATATAAGCAAGGAGCGATGGTATATAACAGATTTGTTTATTTCCAAAATATTGAATGTGCCAAATGGCAGTATAATCCTTTGAGCAAAAAGGATTGACGTATCTTTTTCGTTTGGTATATTCTAACTATTGAAAAGTATTGTTTCATTGAAATGATAAAATAAACTGAAACAGCTACTTATTTGTTCTTTGTTAAAATTATCCTTGATTACAATACGGCTGTGAAGGGTATTAAAAAACGATGTGGTCTTAAAGAACCTGCGCGTGAAAAATATTTTATCAGCAGAGTGTGAAAATTTAAGCGATAATTGAAGAACAGATAAAAACAACTACTGGTTACAGCCGGTGTATTTTAAGAAGAGAGGAAGAGGTGAACATTTGTGGCGACAAAAACGATTGAACAAGTCGAAAGTCACTTTGAAATGTTTCAGGTTTTAAATGAAGACGGAGAAGTAGTAAATGAAGAAGCGCTTCCAGACTTATCAGATGAACAGCTTCAGGAAATGATGCACCGCATGGTGTATACAAGAATCTGGGATCAGCGCGCTATCTCATTAAATCGTCAGGGGCGTCTAGGGTTTTATGCCCCGGTGGCTGGTCAGGAAGCATCAATGATAGGTTCACACTATGCACTGGACAAAGAAGACTGGATTCTTCCAGGCTACCGTGATGTTCCGCAGATTGTATGGCATGGTCTTCCATTGTATCAAGCATTTTTGTTTTCCAAAGGACATTTTCATGGTGGACAAATTCCAGAAGACTTAAACGTATTACCACCCCAGATCATTATCGGAGCTAATTTTGTACAAAATGCTGGTGTTGCAGTCGGCCTGAAGCGCCGCGGCAATAAAAACGTAGCAATTACTTATACAGGTGACGGAGGTTCTTCCCAGGGAGACTTCTATGAAGGGATGAATTTTGCAGGTGCGTATGAAGCACCAGCTATCTTTGTTGTGCAAAACAACCAGTTTGCTATCAGCGTACCGGTAGAGGAACAGACTGCAGCTAAAACTATTGCACAAAAATCAGTAGCAGCTGGTCTGCATGGAGTTCAAGTAGATGGAATGGATGTTCTCGCTATGTATTCTGTTACCCAGGAAGCACGGAAAAACGCATTAAACGGCGAACCTTCGTTAATTGAATCAATATGTTACCGTTATGGACCACATACAATGTCTGGAGACGATCCGACCCGGTACCGTACGGAAGAACTGGACAACGAATGGGAAAAGAAAGATCCGCTTGTACGCTTTCGTACTTATCTTGAAAAAAAAGATCTCTGGAATGAAGACCGCGAAAATGAAGTAGTAGAGAAAGCTAAAGAAGATATTAAAGCTGCTATGAAACAGGCGGATGAAACACCTAAACAAAAAGTTTCTGATCTACTCGGAATTATGTATAAAGAACTACCAGAGGAATTAAACAAGCAGTTAGAAGAATACAGAGAGAAGGAGTCGAAGTAAGCTATGGCGCAGTTGACAATGATTCAGGCAATTACAGAGGCGATGCGCACGGAGCTGAAAAATGACGAAAATGTCCTTGTTTACGGCGAAGACGTAGGTCATTATGGCGGCGTATTCCGTGCTACAGAAGGTCTGCAAAAAGAATTTGGCGAAGAACGTGTATTTGATACTCCACTTGCAGAGTCCGGAATTGGCGGACTGACACTTGGTCTTGCAGTCACTGGGTTCCGTCCGGTAATGGAAATCCAGTTTTTCGGTTTCGTATTTGAAACAATGGACGAGGTAATAGGGCAGATTTCACGGATCCACTATCGTACTGGAGGCAAAAACAATGCGCCGGTTACTATTCGTGCGCCTTTCGGCGGCGGAGTAAAGACACCTGAACTTCATGCGGACAGCCTGGAAGGGCTTCTCGCACAGTCTCCGGGGCTTTCCGTAGTTATTCCATCGACTCCTTATGATGCAAAAGGGCTGTTGATTTCTGCAATTCGCAGTGATGACCCGGTATTTTTCCTTGAGCACATGAAACTGTACCGCTCTTTTCGGGAAGAAGTTCCAGAAGAAGAATATACAGTGGAACTTGGTAAAGCAGATGTGAAACGTGAAGGTAAAGACGTTACATTAGTTGCTTACGGAGCTATGGTACACACTTGCCTGAAAGCAGCTGATCAGTTGAAAGAAGAAGGCTACGAAGCAGAAGTGGTTGACCTGCGGACTATCAGTCCACTGGACATGGATACAGTTATTGAGTCTGTGAAAAAAACCAACCGTGCAGTTGTAGTCCAGGAAGCTCAAAAACAAGCTGGTATTGCTGCTAACGTAGTCGCGAATATAAATGAAGAAGCTATTCTTCATTTAGAGGCGCCGGTACTTCGAGTGGCAGCACCAGATACGGTCTTTCCATTCGCGGCTGCCGAAGACGTTTGGCTCCCGAATGAAAACGATGTAATCGAAAAAGCAAAAGCTGTACTCAGTTTCTAAACATTACTAATCGGGCAAACAGGTTGATGAAAAATATCAACCTGTTTGCTACGAGTAATACTGAATTGAAAATAAAAGGAGGCACTTGTTTTGGCTTATGAATTTAAACTTCCTGATATTGGCGAGGGAATTCACGAAGGTGAAATAGTTTCATGGCAGGTCAAACCCGGCGATGAAATTAAAGAAGACGATGTGCTTTGCGAAGTGCAAAACGACAAAGCTGTGGTGGAAATACCTTCCCCGGTGGATGGCAAAGTCTTAGAATTAAAAGTAGATGAAGGAACAACAACCACCGTCGGTGAAGTGATTCTCACTATCGATGATGGCAGCGGAGAGGAGTCCTCTTCAGATGATTCCGCGGAAGAGGCTTCCGGGGATGAAAGTTCCGAAGGTAAATCAGAAAGAGACGAGCAGGAGCAGAATGATGCTCAGCCGGCTTCCACGGAAGCAGAAAAAGAAAGCCCGACACCAGCAGGCGGCGAGAGTGCCAGTACTTCAGGAGAAGCAGACGTAGATGAAAACGCACGCGTTATCGCTATGCCGTCTGTGCGCAAATACGCGCGTGAAAATGACGTAACGATTCAAAAAGTCAAAGGAACGGGCAAAAACGGACGTATTCTGCGTGAAGATATTGATGCATTCCTGAGTGGCGATCAGTCAGCGGAAGAAGAAACAACAGAAGCTGCTTCCGGCGCTGAAGAAAGCAAATCAGCAGCGAGCGCAGCAGCACCTTCCCAGGACCAGGGCGCTATGGAAGAACGCGTGCCGCTTAAAGGTATCCGTAAAGCTATCGCTCAAAAAATGGTACAATCAAAACAGACGGCTCCACACGTTACTCATATGGACGAAGTGGACGTCAGTGCGCTGGTTGACCACCGTAAAAAATTCAAGCCTATGGCTGCAGAGCAGGATATCAAGCTTACGTACCTGCCATACGTTGTAAAAGCCCTGACTTCCGCAATCCGTAAGTTCCCTGTATTGAATGCTTCCATCGACGATGAAGCTTCTGAAATCGTTTATAAGCATTACTTCAATATCGGCATTGCAGCTGATACAGAGCAGGGACTTGTCGTACCGGTTGTGAAAGACACAGATCGCAAGCCAATCTTTACCCTGGCCGACGAAATCAACGAGCTTGCTACAAAAGCAAGAGACGGAAAGCTTTCCTCAGCTGAAATGAGCGGAGGCTCTGCTACGATTTCGAACCTGGGATCCGCGAAGGGTGCGTTCTTTACTCCGGTTATTAATCATCCGGAAGTGGCTATTCTTGGTATTGGCCGTATTGAAGAAAAAGCGGTAGTGCGCGACGGCGAAATTGTTGCTGCGCCAATGCTTGCTCTTTCTTTAAGCTATGACCACCGTCTGATCGACGGCATGACAGCACAGCATGCATTGAATCACATCAAGCGCTTGTTAAATGAACCAGAACTAATCTCAATGGAGGGATAATTCATGGTAGTAGGAGATTTTGCAGAAGAAATTGATACACTAGTTGTAGGTGCCGGCCCGGGGGGCTATGTTGCAGCCATCCGTGCCGCCCAGCTTGGGCAAAAAGTAACGATTGTCGAAAAAGGAAATCTGGGCGGTGTCTGCTTAAATGTAGGCTGCGTGCCGTCTAAAGCATTAATTCAGGCCGGGCATCGTTTTCACGAAGCCAACGAAGGCGCTGAAAGCATGGGTATCACCTCTAAGGGTGCTGAGGTAGATTTCACGAAAGTACAGGAATGGAAAGGCAGTGTCGTTGAAAAGCTTACCGGGGGCGTTGAATCCCTTCTAAAAGCAAATAAGGTGAACATTGTAAAAGGGGAAGCCTATTTCTCCGACAAAGACCAGGTAAAAGTTTCTACGGATGAGTACAGTTCCCAGACGTATAAATTTAATAACTGCATCATTGCTACGGGCTCCCGTCCGGTGGAACTCAAGCCGCTTCCTTTCGGAAAACGTGTACTTGATTCCACTGGAGGCTTAAATCTCGAAGAAATCCCGAAAAGCATGATTGTGGTCGGCGGCGGCTACATCGGCATCGAGATGGCTGGAGCGTATGCAAACCTTGGTACAGAGGTTACTGTGCTTGAAGGCGAAAGTCGTATTCTTTCCCAGGGCTTTGAAAAGCAAATGACTCAGCCAGTGCAAAAGAAATTAAAAGCACAGGGCGTTGACATTCAAACAGAAGCATTTGCGCAGGGCGTGGAAGAGTCTGAAGACAGCGTAACCCTTACAGCTGAAGTAAAAGGTGAAGAAAAAACGTTTGAAGCAGAGTACGTACTGGTTGCTGTTGGACGCCGTCCAAATACAGAAGAGCTGGGACTTGAACAGATCGGCGTAGAAATTGGCGAACGCGGCCTGATCCAGGTGGACGAGCAGTCCCGCACAAGTGTAGATAATATCTACGCAATCGGCGACATCGTGCCTGGCCTCCCGCTTGCTCATAAAGCTTCCTACGAAGCGAAAGTAGCTGCAGAGGCTATCGCAGGGGAAGCGGCAGCAGTCGATTATCTTGGCATGCCAATGGTCGTTTTCTCAGATCCGGAACTTGCAAGCGTTGGATACACCGAAGAAGATGCGAAAGAAGCAGGCTTTGATGTAAAATCCGCGAAGTTCCCGTTCCAGGCTAACGGACGGGCATTGTCTCTGGACGTCTCTGAAGGCTTCATGAAGCTCATCACCCGTAAGGATGATGGTTTAGTTATCGGAGCTCAAATTGTGGGCCCTAACGCTTCTGATATGATTGCAGAAGCAGGCCTGGCAATCGAAGCAGGCATGACAGCAGAAGATGTAGCGATGACTGTTCATGCTCACCCGACGTTAGGTGAGATCACGATGGAAACAGCAGAAGCAGCACTCGGAATGCCAATTCACATCACGTAATAAATGCAAGAAAGCCACGGCTCGTCGCAGCCGTGGCTTTCTTTTTGGCTCTATAATATTTGTTGGGGTTGAAGCACAAAAAAACACGCAGACTCCCATATCCGTTATACTTGCGTCGACG
>NZ_JBQOJA010000059.1:0-6667 GCF_054971385.1 Marinococcus tarijensis
GCATAAGGGAAAAATGATATCACTTCGTGATATACCCGGCAGTGCCGGGTTTTTGGAGTGCTATCGTAAAAATTGCTCTGTGTGACACTTGTGAGACAGCACTGTGACACTTGTGAGTCATATAGGGGTGCTTGTGACACTTGTGAGACAGTAAAAAAGGCTTTTTTTGCAGGGGTCCGGTCAAAAAATGAACCAACCCCTGTTTGTTATTGAAGCGAAATGCTTTCCTGTTTTTTCTGTTCTTCGTAACTGTCAATGCGTTGTTCTTCCATCTTGATCTGTTCATTCAACGCATCTATATCGCCCTGGAGCTGTTTCTTTTCAGTTTCCAATGAGTTTAAATAACCGTCCGTTTCGGTCTGTTCTTCGTCCGTTTGGTACGTCTTTTCCTGTTCCACTTGGTTGGCTTCTTCTTCGAGATCAGCGATCTCTTGTTTTAAGGTTTGGCGTTCCTCTTTCTTCGTTTCAATGGTTTGTTCCGTGTCTTGAATGAGCGTATTCATAATATATTTCACGTAGCTGTATTCATCATTGGAAGGTATGGTTGCTTCTTCGACTTTCCGATAATCGGTGTACAGTTGAACCATTGTTTCGACTTCTTCCGTGTTGGTTTCGGAAGCAGAATCGGTTGCGGAATCGTCATTTTCTTGTTCGTTTTTCTGATCAATTTGAAGCAATACCTGTTGGTAGTTGTCCGAAATCTGGCTGATTTCAAACACTGCATAGTCGTTCATCTGGTACGTTTTTTCGACCGGAAGTTCTTCGCCATCGGATCGTTGTTTGCTCATAAACTGTAACGAATCCTGTTCAAAACGAAGATCGTTCATGTCGATCACGACCTGCATGTTATTTTTCTCTTTGTCATAAATCCAGTCCAATACTTCCACATTATCCGTTCCACTGGTGGTGATTTCTTCGCCAATTGGAGACGCCTGAACTTCGATCGTTTCCTCCATGTACATATTCGATGTACTGAATCCAACGAAGCCTAATACCACCACCGCTGTGATCACTCCGAACCATTTGCTGGTCTTTTTGCGTAAGTTCACCCGGTCTTTATTCAGCATCGAATCCTCCTTCCGTGTCCGAAATATCTTCCATACGTTGCGCTACCCATGTGCCGTTTTCTCGTTCAAAATGAACTTTCATGACCACCGGACTGGTTTCATCGACGTCCGTTTCCGTGTAATGCATCTGGTGATCGAGCCGCACGATCACTTGGGCGTTTTCGGCATCATTCATGTTTTTAATGAAATATTCTTCGTTCGCAATATCCGTGGTTACTTCCCCGTTGCCGTACATTTCCCCCGAGAAAAATCGGTCTTTCAGTTGGTCACTCATGACCCCTTCGGCTTTCTCTTTTTGCTTCGCATAGTTGTCCGTGGTATGCACAAAGGCTGTATTCATAAACGCAGCGGTCTGGCTTTCCAGTTCATCGAACCGGGCTTCCCGTTCGGTCTTGGACTGATACTCGACCTGTTGTTCTAAGGCTTCGTTATTTTCTTCTAATTGGCTGATTTTGCTTTCTAATTCGTTCGCTTCGGCTTCTGTGGGAGCGTCCGTTTGATTGCTGAAAAAGAAGAACCCGTTGAACAATAATAGTAGAAAAAGAAGCACAATCGAGAAGTATTTAAAGGTTTTGATCGTCTCCATCCTGTCCCTCCTGTTAGGAAGAAATGCGTTTGACCCGACCGTTAAAGTTGTCGCCCCAATAGCCATCTTCCATGCTTTCAATCGCTACGCCCGTGCTTCCCTGCGAACCGATAAACTTGCCGTCTCCGGCATAAATCCCAACGTGGCCGTCCAGTTTATAGGTATCGAAAAACACCAGATCACCCGGTTTGGCGTTCGAGTAATCGACCCGTTGGCCTTTGGTTTTGAGCGAATCCGTGTTCACCGAGCCGAGGTTGCCGAGTTCCACCCCGACCTGTTCATACGCCCAATACACGAAACTGGAACAATCAAACCGTCCGGCCTGTTGGTCACTCCGGGTACGGCCACCACCAAACACATAGTTGCTGTTGCCAATCCATTTTTCGCCCACTTGAACGACTTCGGCCACGTCTCCATTGATCTGTGTGGTTGCCGTATTCGTGACGTATTTCATCACCGCATCGACGTACCCAATATCGCCATAGCAAGCGCCGGTTTCGGCACTTTCCGGTCGGATGCACGAATAGTTTCCGGTGCTTTTGACCTTCTGATACTGCTGACGAGAGAACTCAATCGCTAGGTCTTTCGAGTATTCGCCATTGTTGTGTTCTTTCGCATAATCAATAAAACCACCGCCGAAATTATAGCTCTGAAGGGCTAATTTCACGTCGCCGTTGGCATCCTCTAACACCTTCGAGAAGTACCGGACACCCTGTTCAATCGAGCGTTCCGGGTCATCAATCGTGTTCGGAGGAAGGCCCAGCGATTCGGACGACTGCATGATGTCGTCCACCCGGCCGCCGGATTCCTGCATGGATAACGCCATGAGGACGTTGACGTGATCGCTAACCCCAAATTCCTCCGCATACTGTTCATAGACGGGCCGCAGATTTTCAATTTTGGCCGAGATATTTTGTGTTCCTCCGGCCACGAATGTGCCGTTCCCTTCGCTGTTATCGGAGGAAGTCGTATCCATCATCACTTGAAAGAATCCAATCACCATCACCGTGAACAGGACGACCAGAAGCGCCGACAATCCGATGATGATACGCAGTTTTAGTGTGCCGAGTTTGAGTACCGCACCCCCGGCTTTGGCGGCTCCTTTGGCTACCGTGTTCATGGTCTTACGCCCCTCCCCCGAACAGGTCTAGTTCCTGTTTGCTGACGTCCACTTTCATTTTGATGTTCTTCACGGACGAAATGGAAAGCACCACTTCCCCCTGCGATAAGTAGGGAATCTGCCCCAGTTCCGAATCGTTGAGCTGGCCCGTAAAAATCTCTTTCAACCGGGGGAGTGATTCACTATCCTGTTCGCCAATGAATTTGTACTGCGTGAGACTGAACAGCTTTTTGACTTCTTCGGCCGCACTCTGATCGGCCTTATCGGGAACAAAATCTTCAATGACGTGGCTCGCAAAGAACAGGCCGCCGAAATACTTCCGGGCTTCCCGCATGAAGGTTTGCAGGAAGGTAACGCCGTGTTCAGACCCTTTCCGAGTATTGATAATGTGATGCGCTTCATCTATCAAAATCAAGTACCGCACCGCATCCTCAAACCGCAGACGGTGTTTGTTGAAGGCTTGCAGTTGGGGTTGCCCGTTACCGAGCATCCCGTCCCAAAGCATGTTGAGGACGTTGAACAGTTGGGCTTGAAAGACTTCGGATGACAGCTCCGATAAGTTCCGCAGATGAAAGGCCACAAAGTCCTCTTTATCAAAGTCCATCAGACTGGAATGAGCGTTAAACAAACGGCCGTAGGTTTCCACCAAGTTCTTGATGTTGAGTTCAATGTTTTCCAGCCGTTCCCGGCGGTGAACACTCACGTCTTCGTTGACCAGTTGCTTTTCTTTGTCGATATAGAGATCATCTTGAATCATCGTCAGCAGATCACTAAAGATCGGGTATTCCTCCGGCCGCCGTTCGGTGATGTTGTTTTCTTCCGGGTCGATGCTGTCCGACCACAAGCCCTGTTCGATGTACAGGCGGCGCAGGGTGTTCTGAAACTCCTTGATTTCCTCGTTTGCCACATCCGGGCTGATGAAACGATAAAACACCTGCATTTTCGAAAGGTGCTTCGCAAAGGATGCTTCCTGTTTAATCGCCCCTTCGTCCGTGGTTTCGGACCGATACACCTGCAAGGGATTGATCGAGCCGTCCGAGCCATCCAACGCAATGGTTTTGCCGTCTAGGGCTTCGGCCAGTTCGCCAAATTCCCCGGTCACGTCCAGAATCCGTACCTTGTGGCCTTTGATCGCATTGTCGAGCGCCATTTTTTTGAGCAGCGTGGATTTTCCCGACCCCATTTTGCCGATCATTAAGGCATTGTAGAACTTGCGTTGCTTGTCCTTATGAAACAGATCAAAAATGACGTTCCCGTGGGTGTCCGTTGTGCCGTAGTGCGTCCCGAATGGGTCATCCAGCGACGTATAGTGGAACGGGAAGCCCCCGGCAAGGGACAAGGCCGGAAGTTCAATGCCCTTGCGTTTGTTTGGGTACTTCATTTGATGCGAAAAGGATTCGATCAGACTGCCCCATTCATACTCCTGTTCGTTCAGAAAGACCGACCCCCGGAAGTTCAGGGCTTCCAGATCATCAATGACTTTCTTTACCGTCACTTCCAGTTCATCAAGCATCTTACTGGAGACATACAGCCGCAGGACAATGCGTTTCACGACTTCGCCCTGCCGGATTTCGTTGTAAATGCCGGAGAGTTCTTCAAATGATTCCGTGGCTTCGATCGCATCGGCCGTTTCTTTCGCCTGCATCGTCCGGGTTTTTTGTTCGGCCATGCTTTTGTTTAACTTCGACATGACGTCCCGGCGGTTCGGCGTGGCCACATCGAGCGCCGCAATGACGTTCGGCATGTTCATAATCTCTTCGAGCCAAAAGTCATTGACGATCGTTTGAAAGTCGTAAATATGCACACACGTTTCGTAGCCGTCTCCTTTGCGGATATAGCTTTCGTTGAACTTGATGCCGCCCTGCGGCTGGATTTCACTTAACAGCTCGCGGTTATAGCCCTCTGTTTTCCCTTGTTCCTGTTGTTCTTCGTCTTTTGGCCCCCGTACTTTTTGCATGATGGATGCGAGCATGAGTTATCCCCTTTCGTGCGTATGACGGTTTTTGGAGTTCAAATTGTTTAATTTATAGAGAATATTGATCTTCTTATCGTCCGTGAGCCGAATCACCGGGGCTACGGCTTGCAGTTGGCCTTCCACTTCGGTGGTCCGGGATTGAAGCGTGTATTCATCATCGGCGTACAGAAACAAGAAAAATTCCCGATTGGTACGGCGTTGTTCGATGAATTGGAGTTCCTGGAGCTTCTTTTCTAAAAATTGCCGATACTGCGGCTTGCTTGTCTGTTGGATTTTTTCAAGGATATGCCGTTGTTGCGTGGACGTATCCACCGGAAAATCAAACGGAATGATTTTAAAATCGTGATTGTACCACTGTAAAAAGGTCGCAAAATGATAAATCTTTTTGGTTTTATCGCTTTCGTTCAAGGCGTAAATATCGCTTGATTCCAGTTGCACAATATCCATGTAGCCTTTCTCGTCCGAGAGTTCCAGAAAGCCGTTGCCCGTGAGATCAATCACGGACGCTAAATCGGCATAACTGGATTTCACTTTCGGCTTGGCTTCTTTTTTTCGTTTCTGGACTTGATCGCTTTCGACAAAGATCGCTGTTCCTTCTTGTTTCGATCGTCCCAATCGACCATTTTTTTCTTTGAATAGAGCCATTTACGATTCGCTCCTTTGCGTGTCGTCCGGTTCGTCCACCGGAGAGTAATCAACGGCCGTGTACGTGTCTTTGCGACGCATGATCGCATAGTACACAGCTTGATAGATGCGGCGTTTCGGATTACTGGCGGGACGTATCACCAACAACAGGGCCAGAAGCAACATGAAGGCGTAAAAGCCCCAGATCAAGTTGCCGTGGACCAGATTGCTCATCACCATCGTGAACGGGATTAACCCGATCAGTAGAAGAAAGTCCGTCAGATACATCCATTTATTGATTTTCAGTTCGGTACTCATGTCTTTGGGGATGCGGTAAGACGCCATGTGCGGTCCTCCTTACGTCCGTTTATTGTTTCGTTTCACGGTTTTCCGGGTGTGTTTCCCGAGATCATAGTTTTGGGTGCGTGGGGCTTGCTGTTCCGTGACCCGTTCCCGGCGGTTCACCCGGCCTTCGGTCTGCCGATGCGTGACCGACTGTTGCACGTCCTGTTCGGTGTCGTTGCCCTGATGGTTGACCTGTTGTTCTTGATGAATAGTTTCCTTGTTCGTTCCTCCCCGGTGTCCCTGTTCGGTGGAGCGTTCATGCCGGACGCTGTTTCCTCCGGCATCATTTGATGCAGATGCCGGGGCGCTTGGTCCCGGTCCGGCCGAGGATGACGGCGTAGGATCTGCTTGACCTCCGTTGTCGCCGCCGGACGTGTACGTGGTATTCACCCGGCCGCCGTCCTGTCGGTGGTTCGTGGCCGTTTGGACTTCTTGTTCCACGTTTTGGGTACGGCTGCTATCCGTTTCCTGCGTCACCTGTTCCCGGTGGGTACTCGTGGAGCTGTTGGACGGTCCCTGTTCATGCCGGACACTGGATGTGTCTTGGCCGGAGCTGTTGGCCCCAGCCGATGCCGGAGTGTTCCCCGTGGACGGCGTTTCCGGGCTTCCGGCGTTGGATGCCGCCCCGGAGTGGTTCGTCTGGACGTTGCCGCCAGATGCTTGCTGTTGGCCCTGTACGGTTTGCACGTCCTGTTCCACGTTTTGGGTACTATTGTTATCCACTTCCTGCGTCACCTGTTCCCGGTGCGTTCCAGTCGAGCCTGTATTTTCGCCTTTCATGTTCTGAACGCTTGCCGTGTCTTGGCCGGAGGTATTCGCACTGGCCGATGCCGGAGCGTTCCCCGTGGACGGTGTTTCCGGGCTTCCGGTATCGGATGCCGCCCCGGAGTGGTTCGTCTGGACGTTGCCGCCAGATGCTTGCTGTTGGCCCTGTACGGTTTGCACGTCCT
>NZ_JBQOJA010000060.1:0-5491 GCF_054971385.1 Marinococcus tarijensis
AGATATGTTTCAACGGCAGGGTTAACTTCAAGGCTGGAAAAGGACAGCCGTTTACACAAAATTATTGACGGTCCCAATTTCACAGGAGGATTCTATTAATATACTCTTCAAAGTTATATATTCCTGCAGAAGTATGTTTTAATGAAGGAAAGACCATCACAGAAACGGGGAGTTGCAATGAACCAGGCAGCAGATACTTATTGGAAGAATTTTTGGCAGCAGCGAAACGAGACTCCTCCCGAACAGGTAACAGCCTGGTCCTTTGGTGTGGATCCCGATGAGCTTGCAGAGCTTGTCGTCTCCGGAGTCAAAACGGCTACATGCTCTGCTTACATGTTTTATGAGATAGAAAATGAACCTCTTCCTTCGATAGGGGACTACAGCATCGTTTTAAACAGAGCCGGCGATCCAGTATGTATTATCCAGACCACCAGTGTCAAAATTATGCCGATGAACGAAGTGCCCAAAGAATTTGCTGAAGCTGAAGGGGAAGGAGACCGTTCATACGAGTATTGGTGGAAGGCACATGAACAGTTTTTTACCGAAGCGCTCGAAGAGGTTGGGGAAATATTCCGGGAGGATATGACGGTCGTCTGCGAACGGTTCGAGGTAGTGAAGTAAGGAAGCACCTATAAAAAAGAAGCTGCCGGCAAGCAGCTTCTTTTTCGTTTATTCCACCGGCTTTAATTTGTACACTTCTCTTGATACCACGAGATTCTCTGTGTTTTTCCGGTAGGCCTGATAATGCTCGGTCTGAATATGCTGCTGCACGGCTTCTTCGTCCTTCCACTGCTCGGAAAAGATAAATACCCCGTCCTGTGCTTCCGATTCATACAGAACATATTCTATGCAGCCCGCTTCTGCCCGCGACGGAGCCAGCGCCTTTTTCAGCTCTGTTTTCAAAGCTTCTTCTTTTCCGGGCTCTGCCTTCAGAAATGCTTTAATGGTTACTGTCATGCTTTCTCCTCCTTTATATGGTTATTATACGGCTCTCCTGCCTGTTTCTGCACGGCTCAGGGCTTGAAGTATAAAACAATCTTTCGCAGGAAAATTCACTTCCTTGCTTACTTTGGCAGATTCATACAGTAGAATAAGAGACAACAGCAATTATTGCGGCGAGGTGATCAGCAGTGTACGAAAATTTAAAATCTCTTACCACAGCAGAACAGGCGGAGTATCTTACAGAATATCTGGTGGAGTGGAACAGCGTGAACGCGTCAGATGGCGAAGTTTCCATCGCCCACGAGCTTTACCGCATCCTGCGTACGTTTCCTTATTTTCAACAATTCACGCAACGCATCTGGCTGGAGCCGGTTCAAGGAGACCCTCACGGACGCCAGAATGTTTTTGCCTTTATTAAAGGGCTGTCTTCTTCAGCCCAGACAATTCTTTATCATTCCCACATTGATACCGTAGGCATCGAAGATTACGGAAACATTAAACACCAGGCCTGTTCCCCAAAAGAACTGCTTCCTTACTTTCAAAGCTATACAAATGACCCTGAAGTGCATGCAGACGCCCGAAGTGGGGACTGGATGTTTGGCCGGGGGTCTGTTGACATGAAAAGCGGCATCGCCGTGCATATCGTGAACCTGCTTTATTTCTCGGAGCATCCGGAAGAACTCGAAGGCAATATTCTGCTTTTACTGAACCCCGATGAAGAAAGCGAGCACTGCGGACTTATCGGCGCGCTGCCTGTTCTCCGTGATTTAAAGCGTTCTCACGGCCTTCAGTACCTGCTCGCAATTAATAACGATTTTATCGCCCCTTTGTATGAAGGAGATACTACAAAATACATCTATACAGGAACTGCCGGAAAACTGCTGCCTGCCTTTTTCGTTTTTGGGCGTGAAGTGCACGTTGGTGATACGCTTGCCGGCGTAGACCCTAATTTCGTTGCCGCTAAACTGACGGAGCGCATCCACAACAATTATGATTTAACCGAACATATTCCCGGGGAGCTGATTCTGCCTCCGACGTGTCTTTATCAGCGCGATACGAAGGAAAGCTACACTGTTCAGACTGCTTCAGGCAGCCGCCTGTATTTTAATTACTTTTTATACGAAACCACCGCAGAGCAGGTGACCGAACAAATGCTTCAGGCAGCGCGCCGGGCAGCAGAAGAATCAGAACAGTACTTTGCTTCTCAATACGATAGATACATCGGGGTCACCGGCATGCCTCCGAAAAATATTTCCTGGGAAATAGACGTTAAGACGTACGAAAATTACCGCCTTGAGCTTGAACAAAAGGGAATCGACACGCAGGCAGCCATTCAAAAACGACTGTCTGAAACCGCCGGCATGGACCTGCGGCTGCGAAGCTTTGAACTAGTCCACGCCCTGCGTGAGCTTGATCCGGATAAAACACCGCAGATCATTTTCTTTTACGCTCCGCCGTTTCTGCCGCACAATTATTTAACAGACGACAACAGCCGTCACCGGGAGCTGAAGGAATCGCTTTCCTTTATTCTTCAGGACAGCTCGGCCAGTACCGGAGAAGTATTTGAGATGCGCAATTTCTTTCCATATTTGTCCGACGGCAGCTTTTTATCCATTCAGGAGTCGGATGCGGAGCTTGCGCCGTTGCTGAAAAACCTGCCGGAGGGGGACACTCTTTACCCCGTGCCGGTCGATGCTATAAAACAGCTGAATATCTCCTCCATCAACATGGGCGTTTACGGAAAAGATGGGCATAAATGGACCGAGAGAGTCTATAAGCCATACTCCTTTCACGTTCTCCCCGGCTTGATCCGGGACACCACTACCCGGATTCTGCGTGAATTTGCCGCTGTAAAAGAATAAAATAGCGAAGGCCGGCTCTCCGTAAAAAGAGACGCCGGCTGTTTTACAGCTGTTTTTCAAAAAGAATGCGATCCTGCTCTTCTCCGTCGTAGTCAGTATGTACCGGAAGCCCGTTCTCCGTCTTATCACCCGTCACCAGGTTAAATCCCATTGCCTGATGAAAAGCCACTGAGCCTTCATTGCCAGGAGACGTCACCGCCCGAACGATGCGCCGGTCTTCATCAAGTACGCAGTCAAAAAAAGCTTCGTACAAGCCTTCCGCGACACCTTCTCCCCGGTTATGCGGATGAACACCGGCGAAATGTATATATGCCTCTTTTTCTCTTGTCTGAGATAGAAACCCGACAAGAAAACCTGTCATTCGTCCGTGCACTTCTGCAATAAAGCTTGTTTCCTGAAAATGGTCAAACAGAAACTTCGGCAGCTTACCGGCCATATCTCTTCCGCCCCACCATTCGTTAATAACCTGTTTAACCTTATAGTAATCTTTGGTCTGGGCCCTGCGTATGTGCATGGATGCCTCCTCCTCCGTTTCAGTTTTATGAACGCTCAGCCTCCACCTTCCACTTGTGAAAATGAGCGGAAGTCAAGAAACCCTTTTTATTGCTGCGCTGCAGCCATTCCATCATTGACTGTATCACATGTCTGACAGCCACTAAAACATCTTTATCTGACGTGCCGGCGGCAATAATATTACGAGAGTCATGGGAAATAGTGGTCACAATCGCTCCGTATAAAAGGCGCAGGTGTGCGGTTGGCTGAAAGATAAATATCCCCCTCTTGAAAGGGCTTATGAGAATACGTAAAAGCACCGAAGCCCTAGGCTACCGGTGCTTCTGTTGCTGGCCTTAAACCTTGAATGAGCGCACGGACTGCCCAAGCTCTTCTGCCATATGCGCAAGAGTGTTCGATGCAGAGGATATTTCCTGCATGGAAGCGTTCTGCTCTTCAGAGGAGGCAGCAACATTTTGCGTATGCTCCATAGACTGATTGGCGACATCAGCGACAGTCTGGACAGAATGCATTAGTGCCTCTGTCTGGGCCGTCATCTGTTCTGCAGCCGCGGACGATTCTTCAAGCTGAACAGCGATATCTTTCGTCGATACAGAAATCGACTGAAAGGCACTTTCTGCCTCTTTTACCTGATGAATACCCCCTTCCACGGCTTCTTTACCATCCTCCATCGACGTAACCGACTCCTGGATATCTGCCTGGATATCTTTAATCAGCGAACCAATCTGACTCGCAGAACTGCCGGACTGCTCGGCAAGCTTGCGCACTTCCTCAGCCACCACGGCAAAGCCCTGGCCGCTTTCCCCGGCGCGTGCAGCTTCAATAGCTGCGTTTAACGCAAGCAGGTTGGTCTGATTGGCGATATTGGTAATCAGCGAAATAATATCATTTATCTGGCCGGATTTGTTTTGCAATTGATGAATAAACGTCGCAGTATAGTTTGTTTTGTCCTGAATCAATGACATCTGCCCAAGCGTCTGTTGTATAACCCGCGAGCCATTCTCCGCTGTTTCGACATTTATCGACGATGATTCATTAATTGCATGAATATTTCCTGATATACGCTCCATGCCGCCTGAAATTTCGGCGACCAGTGATTTTGTTTCATCCATGCTCCGGGCCTGTTTTTCTGCTCCGCTGGACACCTCCTGCACCGCACGTGACACTTCGTCAGCAGCCGAGCTGGTTTCCTCTGCGCTCGCGCTGAATTGCTCGGAGGAAGCCGCTACCTGCTCGGAAGTGTGCAAAATCTTTTTTACAAGCGCGCTTAAATTTTCCCGCATTTGATTGTATCCCGCCGTCAGCCGGCCTATTTCATCATCTGAAGGATCCGAAAGCTCTGTGGTGAAATCTCCCTGCCCCGCCGCTGTGAGGGCTCCGGTCACGCGTCCAAGTCTTTTGGACACCCTGCGTGAAAATAAAAATACACCCCCCATCGCTGCAATGCCGGTGATGACTAAAGCAATTAAAAAGGTAATGAGGGCGTTGCCGGTAATTTCATCAAGTATTTCCTGCGAAGCACCTACATACCACATGCCGATAGGCTCTCCCGCTTCGTTGTAAATAGGCTCATATGCTGTTTGATAGCTCGTGCCCACTACGTCTGCTTCTCCTGTATACATTGCTTCATCCTGCAGCACCGTTTCCACCACTTCATCTGAAGCCTGCGTTCCGACAGCACGCTCTCCGTCAAGCATCACGTTTGTCGTTACACGTGTGTCATTCATGAAAATAGTTACGGTTCCTCCGGTCATTTCCCCGATAAAATCAACAATGTCGGTGTTGCCGCTGATGATCGTTTCCCCTTTCATTAAATTCCCATCTTCAATACGCCACTCGCCGGGGTATTCACTGTTTATGTATTCATAGCCTAAATTTAAATCGGAAACCGCTTTTTCCACCGCCGTTTCTTCCACCCCCTTTTTTATCTGGGCAAATGTAATAAAACCAACCACAATAGAAAAACCAATCAGCACTGCAGCCATAAGTATGTTCAATTTTGTGCCAAGCTTAAGCTTTTGTATTAACCTTTTCACCGTTTTCCTCCTTAAACTAATGTCTTACTATTACTATCGTAATAACCGCCGCATAGTTTATAGGCTCTTCACCACAAGTTGGACTTGACACGATAGGGATATGAAAAAAGCGGCTCTTCCTTTATCTTGGTATTGGAC
>NZ_JBQOJA010000061.1:0-5229 GCF_054971385.1 Marinococcus tarijensis
GAAATAGGGATAAATAGGCTCTGACCGAAAACAGCGCTGAAAAAAGCTGTGAGGGCCTTGTATGAAGGAGGACACCGCCTACGAAGGGTTGTCCATGATAAGCGGACTTTGGCGGCAGCCAATGGAGCATTAAGGAATGGACAAGCTCGGACGGTTTACACCCTCTCGGTGCAAGCAAAAGAAGCCATTCTTTTGCTTCGCCTACCGGCGAGGGGAAGTTTTTGGGGGCGCCTTTTTTCAAAAAGGTGCGGTTTATCTTTAGCGATTTTAGCTAGCAAGATGCTAGCCCTTTTTTGATGAAAAAAGGAAGTCTTGTTGGACATACGGCTAGCATCATGATAGCCATGTGTTCAAGAAGGCGAAGGGGAGTTTGAGGGGAAGACGCGAAGCGTTTCCCCTCAACAAGGACTTATTTGCGCCACGAAGTGGCTAGCAAATATAGAGCTTGCCAAACCGTAATTGTGACAATAAAATGGAGAGACAGCGTCGAACCATTTTTTGGAACATTTGGAGGTGCGAAGTATGGGTGACGGTTACGAGGAAAACGATCAGCAGGCAAATGACGACGAGGGAAAACGAGGTCGGAAGGAAGCCAAGCAGATCAGTTTTCGAGTAAGCGAAGGCGAATATATCAAGTTGGAGCAGTCAGCGGAAACCTTGAATATGAGCGTGCCTGCTTTTGTGAAAAAGAAGGCACAGGGATCGAAGCTGGTGACGCCAAAATTCGGGAAGGAAACAGGCGTCCAGCTGAGCCGGGAATTACGGGATATTGGAAAGAATGTGAATCAGATGGCTCGCTGGTGCAATCAGCGACAAGAGGACGGCCTGCAGAAAAAGGATATTGATCGGCTGGAGGAAAATGTTCAACGGGTCCAGGAGGAGTTGAACCGGATATGGCAACGGTTAAGCTAGGAACAACGAAAACCGCCAATAAAGCTCTCAGTTATGCGGAGAAAAAGGCGGAAGTTGCTTCGGGGGTGGAATGCTTTCCAAAGGTTGCTCAGGCGCAAATGAAGGCCACCAGAGAGCTTCATGGGAAGAAGGATGGCATTCAGGCCCATACGGTCATTCAATCGTTTGAGCCGGGCGAGGTGAAGCCAGAAGAAGCCAATGAAGCAGGGGTGGCATTGGCCGAAAAGATCGCTCCGGGGCATGAATGCATGGTCTATACGCATACGGATAAAGATCATACGCATAACCATATCATCATCAATGCGGTCCATATGGACTCGGGAGCCAAGTATCAAGCACATGGCCAAGCGGCGATTCAACAAGTTCAGCACGCAAATGACGAGATTTGTCGAGAACGTGGATTATCTATTCCGAAGGAAGCGGCAGAGGTTCGGCATACGCTCGCCGAACAGGAAATCTTGGCTAAAGGAGAACCGAGCTGGAAAGATGAGATCCGCCAGGCGATTGATATGGCAAAAGAAGAAGTTGAAAGCTTTGAGGGATTACAGAAACATTTATTAGCGGAATATGACATAGAAACGAAGTTGCGGGGATCAACCTTGAGTTATAAGCACCCGGACCGCCAGCAGTTTGTGCGGGCCAATAAATTAGGAGCAGCGTATCAAAAGGAGGCATTGGAGCGTGGCTTTGAACGACAAAGTAGAGCAGAGCAAAAGCATGCAGGAACTCTTGAAAGAAACGAAGGAACTCAACGAGCTGATGAGAAGTTATATTCGGGTGCAGATGAACGAGGACAGCGTGACGAATCTATCCGTAGAAAACCAGTTGGAGAAGATTCGCATGACATCGACCAACGTTCACCAGCAGATGGCTTCGACGTTGGAGAAGCAAGAAAAGATGTTAACCGAAAACGACGTAATCTTGCGGAGCATGCTGAGCGAAGCAGAGAAAACGATAGGGAAAAACAATCATCAGACGATCGAGAAGATGAACGAACTGGACCAGAATATTCAAAATCGGTTGAATGCAATAAACAGCGAGATCGTGAAAAGCACGAACAACATGCAGCAGGAGCTCAACAAGGTCGTGCAAAACGCGCAAAAAGACAGCAGGGACTTAGTCGCTAAAGCGAAAAAAGGAGCGATGGCCTCGTACTGGGGTGATGCGTTCAAATATGGCATAGCGACTAGTGGGATCACTGTTCCTTTATTATTGATAGGGCATTGGTTATTTCTCTAATTAGGGCATTAAAAAAGCACCGTTCGAACGGTGCTTTTTTAATGCTTTTTACTTTTATCTTTTTGATTTAAATGATTAAAAAACTTTGATAGATAAATAAACAAGAACCTTTTCAAGCTGGCATGACCGAAGGGAATGGAAGGGGCGGGTTTCCCCGTACCATTCCTTTCGGCATCTGAGCGATAGCGGAAGTTTTGCTGAGCTTTTTTAAAAGCGATTATTTGTTTCTTTTTCATCGTTTTTAATTTTAAAGTTAGCTACAGCAATGGAACAAGTTATTGCTCCTAAAAATGAACCATAGACTATTATTTCTATTAAATTAAAAATTAATCCACTTTCTATGTAATCTGGAATAAATAAGATCAATGAACCCAATGTTAAAACTGAAATAAGAGATATACCAATTAATAAATTTTTAGAAATTATGATAAACCTCTGAGCTTTTCTTTTTTCTCTTTCTATTATTTCGATATATTGTTCTTCAGTCTCAGCATAGAGTTTAAATTTCTTAGAATATTTATCTATAGTTACAAAAATTGCATTAGAAAAACCACTAATTGCTCCAGCAGTTATCGTTATAGGTATCGAAACGAGCATATATATAAACTTTCCTAGAAAATCTGAAAAAACCGAAGTAACTATAAGAATAAGTTCAAAAGCAACTGTAAGAGTATCCTTTATTACTTTCCATGCTACTTGGATTATATTCTGTGTCATTTGGAAAATTAACTTGATATTCTTATACATTTCTTTAATAAATGTTTTAAAGAGGTTGTTCATGATGTTTAAAGATTTTCTCTCTCTTTGAGTGATTTCAATCGATCAAATTGATTTCTATATTCATAGTCTTTATTTTCTTTCTTACTTATCAGTATCTTTCCATCATACTTAGCATATCTTTTCTCAGTATTGTAACTAGTCCAAGCTAAGTCATGATTAATAACGTAAACATTACTAGTCCCCATTTTATAAACATCGAGAAACCCATTTTCTTGTAAAACTTTAATTGCTCTATATATTGTCATTCTTGATTTTTCAAAGTAATCTTCAAAAACTGAGTAGGAACAAGCAAGAGCATTGCGATTATCCATATGTTCCAGAATGAAAAAAAGCATAGTATTTGCAAACGGATATTTAGTCATTAACCAACGAACTTCTGGCATATGGTCTTTATAAAGTTGTACAAAATTATTATTCTTTTTTTCTTCTTCTTTATGTTTTTTATCTTTTTCTTTTTCTTCTTCAATTTCTAAGAATTTTAAGATTTTTGAGTATTGTTCATCTGTAACCTCAAGACTTTTCAAATTTTCACTTTGCATAATAAATTCCTCCGATCTTGATACATATATGTTTCATTATTGTTACATGATATAACATTAAATGTTATAAGTAAACACTAGTATGTTACTAGATGTAACAACTATGTATCACAGCTGATGTTACATATATGTATCACAGCTGGTGTTACATAATAAAAGAAAAAACCCTTTAAAAACAGTATTTATAGCATTTTCCCCTTCTTTATCTTGAACGGGGTTCCTTTCTTAAAGGTAATAGTCGAATTCAATTGTTGTAATTTTGTACCTTCATAAAGTACAATAGTCATTCAAAAACGTTTTTGAATGAGGTGGCTTTATGATTCAAACAATTGGGACAGCAGTCGTTTTATATGTCGCAACGGCTGTTGATTTGTTAATTTTATTACTGATTTTCTTCGCAAGAGCGAATAGCAGAAAACAGTATCGTGATATTTACATAGGCCAATATTTAGGTTCATTAACATTAATCGCTGTCAGTCTAGTCTTAGCGTACGTCTTAAACTTTGTTCCAGAAAAATGGATGCTAGGGCTGTTAGGTTTAATACCAATTTATTTAGGTCTCAAAGTTGCTATTGCTGGCGATAATGATGAAGAAGAAGTCGAAAGACAATTAGATCAAAGAGGATTAAGTAAATTAGCAAAAACCGTGACGTTAATCACTATAGCTAGTTGCGGAGCCGACAATGTAGGCTTATTTGTCCCTTATTTCGTAACACTAAGTATCCCAGAATTATTGGTAACTTTACTGGTGTTCCTAATTCTTATCTTTGTTTTAGTTTTCACAGCTCAAAAATTATCGGACATTCCAGGAATTGGAGAAGTCGTTGAGAAGTTTAGTAGATGGATCATGGCCAGCATCTACATTGGCTTAGGCCTATTTATTATCTATGAAAATCAAACCATACAAACCTTGATTTCTTTCTTAAACTAAAAAGAGGTGTCCAGATGAATAAAAATATAGAATGTCAGATTATATCTATTCATGAAGATAAAGTTGATAGCGCCAAGGAATTTTTAAGTGAATCGCCTTCCCAGAAACTTATGTCTATTTTTCATAGGGTTTGCGACGACAATAAAGTAAAAATTATTTTATCGTTACTTAAAGAGAAAGAAATGTGTGTATGTGATATTTCTATTATCTTAAATATGACAATCGCTTCGACCTCCCATCATTTAAGGCTTTTGTACAAGAATGATGTTCTAGACAGATATAGAAAAGGCAAAATGGTTTATTATTTTATAAAAGACACAGAAATAAAGAACTTTTTTGAAATGAACTTAACCAAAGAATTATATCAGTCATAAATATACTCTAATAAACCGTTCCTTTTTCCAAAATCCCACAGGCAGAAAGCTTAAAAGCAACCTACACAACCCTTGCATAGTCATAATTTAAATACCTTCAAATTCGTGGGCTTTCGCGCCCACACGGCGACCAACGGCAGCCCGTTGGATCGCTGACATTTTAACCCCCAACCCCCAATTGCAATTGGGGGCTACGCTATCGCTCAGATGCCGAAAGGAATGGTACGGGGGAAAGCGCCCCTTCCATTCCCTTCGGTCATGCCAGCTTGAAGACCTGGCGGCTTCGTCAACTCCTTATCCTCCCTGCGGTCCGGTATCGTTGACGAAGATCATGCGCTGTGAGCTTCTAGGAGCTTCTGTGAGCGATTTTGCATAGAGAAATAGGGATAAATAGGCTCTGACCGAAAACAGCGCTGAAAAAAGCTGTGAGGGCCTTGTATGAAGGAGGACACCG
>NZ_JBQOJA010000062.1:0-5048 GCF_054971385.1 Marinococcus tarijensis
CTTCCACACGCCGGTGGAATACCGAACGGCAGAAGGCTAGGTGCTTTATCTTGTCTCATATTTCTAGGTCAGTGCAACATACGACGTTGGGGGTGTTTTTTCCTGTCTCATATTATGGGGTCACTCTAACTGTTGGGAGGCCGGTTTTTCTTTATATTGCCCAGATGAAATTAAGGGGCGGGGACAGCGCGGAAATGAACGACAGCGGTATAAATTGAACGCCCGTTCTCTGAACGGGTGTGAACATGGTGCTGCACGTGATGGACCCCGAGCATCAGAGCTTCATTTTGTTCAATCTTTTTTTGAATATCTGCTTCAAGCTGTTCAAGGGACGACGATTCAAAAAATTCGACCTTGTCCCGGATTGTTTGCAGGTTTAAGGACATATGTATTCTCCTTTGCGTTATAATATACAGGGTAGTTTTACCAGTAATTATAATTGTAAATGATAAAGGTGGGTCCGCCAATGCGTTTAGGCATTATTGGAGCAATGGAAGAAGAAGTGGAGTATCTAAAAAGCTTAATGAAAAACATCGAAGAAAAAGAAACCGGCGGCTGCTTTTTTTCTTTTGGGCACTTAAACGGCCATGAGGTAATTCTTTTGCAGTCGGGTATTGGAAAAGTAAATGCAGCTATCGCGACCTCTCTTTTAATCGGGCTGTATAAGCCTGAAGCTGTAATTAATACAGGGTCAGCCGGAGGATTCAACCCGGACCTTTCTGTTGGCGACGTGGTGATATCCACAGAGGTGCGCTACAATGATGTGGATGCCACAGTATTCGGCTATGAATTCGGCCAGGTGCCAAACATGCCGGCAGCTTATCCTGCAAGCCGGGAATGGATAAAAAAAGCAGAAGCCGCCGCTTTGAAGGTGGACCTGAATACGCGGACAGGGCTGATTTTGTCCGGGGATTCATTTATGAGTAAGACGGAGCAGGTGGACAGCTTAAAAGCTCATTTTGATGAGCCCCAGTGTGCGGAAATGGAGGCAGGGGCAATTGCCCAGGTATGCTACCGGTTTTCCTGCCCATTTGTAGTTATCCGTTCGCTCAGCGACATTGCAGGCAAAGAAGCAAAGCAGTCCTACGATGAATTTTTAAAGCATGCTTCGAAGCAGTCAGCTGACATGGTGATTGCTCTTTTGGCGCAGGCATAGATCCGCCGGAAGGGCGGTTAACGAAGAAGAGATACGGTGTGGCGGATAATTTGTGCCGTCAGGCCCCAAATAACGACATCCTCATAGTGATAAACAAATTGAGGCAGCGTTGTAGTGTTTGTACGGTACGTTTCTTCATTTGGTATTAATGAAGTAGGGAAGCTGTCTGAAAATCGCATGCCCATGTAAACATTATGCTTTTCGGGGTCGTTCTTTAAAAAGAAATCAAGCGGCACGGTGAACAGCTCATCCACCTCCGACGTATTGGGGGAAAAATCACCCGTGTAGTCCACCTCTCCGATATAAGGATAGACTATTCGCTGGAACGGCTGAACAACAACGTCCAAAGCTCCCCACACATCCATCGCTTGAGAGGGGATGCCGGTTTCTTCTTCGAATTCGCGAAGTCCGGCAGCAAGAGGAGTAGGGTCGGAGGCATCGATTTTTCCGCCTGGAAAACATATTTCCCCCGGCTGGGACTGCAGCGACCATGCTCTGCGCTCAAACATTATATGATATTCATCGTGTAGTTGAAGCAGGGGTACTACTACCGCTGCTTTTCGCATATGCTCTTCGCCCATTATAGCGGCGGAACGGGTGCGAATTCTATTTTTCCAATAGCGGGCATTGTTCATAGTATCCTCCTTCTGGGATATCATTGTTTTTTCTTCTCCCTAATGTGGTATATATATTTACAGGTACTATATTACAGGAGGGATAAAGATGTCAGAATCAGAACGTCTTAAAAATAAAGTAAAAAAAGAAAAAAAGCAGGAACCGGATAAAAAGCCTGGAAATGAAGAGCCGCCAACGAGCAGTGAAGATCCCATTCCGCTGGCAGATATGAAATACGAAGAAGAAGAAAACAGAAAAAAACACCATACGAAGAAGCGCTCCGGCAGTGAAGACAAAGATGGATGACGCCGTCCGGCGCGTAAATGAAATCCCGCTTCAGTAGAAGCGGGATCATTTTATGCTGCACGGCGCCAAAAGACTGGAATATTATTTCTCGATATAATGGTTAAACCAGTCGATCATATGGACCAGCCGTTCAACCCTCAGAGCGGGAGGGCCGGAGCGGCTTAGTTCGTGATTGGCTCCTGGAAAACGGAGAAAGGAGACTGTTTTGTTTAAATATTTCATGTTAATAAACAGCTGTTCCGCCTGTTCAATCGGACAGCGGTAATCGTTTTCGCTGTGCATGATCAGCAAGGGCGTATGGATATCTTTGACGTAGCGGAGAGGAGAATGGTGCCAGAGCTTTTCCGGATCCTGGTGGAGCGGTACGCCGATCTCCCAGTCTGTAAAGAAATAGCCGATATCACTCACTCCGTAAAAGCTGAGCCAGTTTGAAATGGAACGCTGGGTAACGGCTGCTTTAAAGCGGTCGGTATGACTGATCATCCAGTTTGTCATAAACCCGCCATAGCTTCCCCCGGTTACTCCCAGCCGGTTACGGTCAACGAACTCATAGCTGTCGACTGCATAGTCCAGAATCGCGAGCAGATCCCCGAAATCCTTTCCGCCATAGTCCCGGCGGCAGGCGTCGGCGAAAGCCTGACCATAGCCGTGGCTTCCCCGTGGATTGCTGAACAGGACGCCGTAGCCCTCCGCAGCAAGCAGCTGAAATTCGTGAAAGAACGTGTGACCGTACATAGCGTGAGGCCCTCCGTGGATTTCCAGAATCAGCGGGAAGGTCTGCCCTTCTTCATAATCAACAGGGTACATTATCCACCCGTGTACGTCCCAATGATCGGCTGTACGGACGGAAAGAGTTTCGGGCAGGGAAAGATCAATCTCTTTTAAAAAGCTGGCATTTACGTCTGTGAGCCGGACACGGCGTTTGTCCTCAAGTCGCCGGCTGTAGAAATCACCCGGGTTGGAAGGATCACTGATGCCGAGCACAAACTGCTCGTTTTTAGGGTGAAAGGAGAACGAAAAGACGTGGTTGTCTTCATCATGAACAGCGGTGATTTCATTATGCATATCCATTTGATACAAGCCGACTTTTCCGTTTTCACTTGCCAAAAAGTAAATGTGCTCCTGGTCGCTCGACCATACCGGCTTATCAGAGGTATGGCCGGTTCTGATGTCGCCGATCATGTAATCGCCTATTTGGACGTCCCACTTTAACGTCATTCCCTTTCGTTCTTTTGTTAATGGATTGATCAGCCAGATTTGATTAATCGTAGCGCTTTTATATTCCAATTCGTGACCAGTGCATGCTATCCACGAGCCGTCCGGCGACCAGCTGGCATTAGTAAACGTACCGGCAGAATCCGTCAGCCTGGAAATTTCTTTTGTCTCAATATTGAGTGTATACAGGTCCTGTACCGGAGAAATGTCTTCATCGCTGTTTCTGTTTGCCGTAAACACGATAAACTGGCTGTCAGGAGACCAGTCAGGAGTGTGATGGTCGTAGCTGCCGTTAGTGAGCAGGGAGGTGTCCTCCTGGTCGAATCGGAACAAACCAATGTGGGCGCGTCTGCCGTGGTGAAAGCCCCGGCTGTCTGATTTATAGCGGAGACGGTCGATTTTTACAGCAGAAGGAGAGTTGCCCGAAGAAGAATCCTCCTCCGTTGTGAAGATGTCTTCTTCAGCGGCCTGTTCCGTTTCAAACAGCAGTTTTTGGCTGTCCGGCGACCATACTGGATTGGAGGCGCCGTGTTTGACGAAAGTAATCTGCTTTGGTTCTCCTCCTGAAGTACTCATCATCCAAATTTGGTTAAGGCCGGAGCGGTCAGACACAAAAGCAAGGCTGGAGCCGTCCGGGGACCACCGCGGCGAAAAATTTGTATAAGATCCAAACGTCCACTGAACAGGAACGTCATCTGTTAAGTATTGCGTGTATATATTTGAATAGTAGCTGTCCGTATCACTCTGAATAGACTTTTGTACAAACGCATACCGCTCGCCGTCTGAAGAAAGGCGGGCATCATCAACAACGTGAATACGTTCTAAATCTGCTGCAGTTAAAGG
Source organism: Marinococcus tarijensis (assembly GCF_054971385.1). Taxonomy (NCBI): domain Bacteria; kingdom Bacillati; phylum Bacillota; class Bacilli; order Caryophanales; family Bacillaceae; genus Marinococcus; species Marinococcus tarijensis. Next base: position 4,136 of record NZ_JBQOJA010000062.1, read on the forward strand.
TCTTTTCATAGACAAGGTAATGTCCTCCTCGTAGTATACCTGTGAGCCTGTTCGTTATGGAAAGGTTTCACGTATGTAGGGTGCTTTTTTAGTATAGTAAAACGTTTCGCAAAAAACAATCAAACTGCGGAATGAAAGCTCCACGAAAAAAGAGTGGAAGAACATTTGACATAAATAATGAAAACTCTGAAGTAACTATGTACACTAATAAATAACAGGAGGCAGATGCTTCGTTCCAACATTTACATTGTTGCTTTTAGCAGGGACAATCGAAATGGATCAGCCGGTATGGCTTTTCATTTTGGAGCAAGTCATTTCCTGTAAGCCGTGAATAACAGGCTCTCCTTTAGGCATCACTCTCTCTCCCTTTGAAGCTGCGGGCATTTATGCCTGCAGCCCTTTTTTTATGACCAGGGCCTTTTGTAGAAAGTAAAGATAAAAAACGCAGAGTAGGAGTTACTCTGCGTCACTGCTTTCGTTGTATTCAAATATAATCGTATCATGTTTTCGGCTGAAGCTGACATGCAGGTTATGCGCGCGCAAATACCAGCTGTCTGCATCCTCTACAAAAAAAGTGAGGCCTTCTTCCTCTGTCGATACTGCAGGATTCTCCGGTCTATCAAGAGCAATACCCATAGAAAAGCCGGGATAGAGCTGCGGAGAACCGCCATAACGAACGTAAAATCTTACAGTATCGCCGCTTTCAATATTGAGTTCTTCTTTCATCCATTTAATCGCGGGACGGGTAATTGTTATATCCATACACAAGCTCCTTCAAAGAATGATATATAATTGTTCCCTTATTCGCATTGGAAGAAACACCAAAGAACTCCAAGAAAAAAGGTTCTATGTCTAATGTTGGGGTGACCCCCTCCATTATCCGGCGAGCGACCATTTATATTGATGATGCAAT
>NZ_JBQOJA010000063.1:0-4870 GCF_054971385.1 Marinococcus tarijensis
ACCCCCGGCTATCATCAACGCTGAAGAGCTTAACTTCCGTGTTCGGCATGGGAACGGGTGGATCCTCTTCGCTGTTGCCACCGGACCGGCCCGTCGGGCCCTGACAACCAAATACCGAGACCGCAGCCACCGCCGCGTATCGTGCTATCATGCGTGTGGATAAGACTTCGACCGATTAGTATCCGTCCGCTGCACATGTCGCCATGCGTCCACGCCGGACCTATCTACCTCGTCATCTTCAAGGGGTCTTATCTCCGTAGAGGGGAAAGGTCATCTTAAGGGGGGCTTCATGCTTAGATGCTTTCAGCACTTATCCCGTCCACACGTAGCTACCCAGCAGTGCTCCTGGCGGAACAACTGGTACACCAGCGGTGTGTCCATCCCGGTCCTCTCGTACTAAGGACAGCTCCTTTCACCTTTCCTGCGCCCGCGACGGATAGGGACCGAACTGTCTCACGACGTTCTGAACCCAGCTCGCGTACCGCTTTAATGGGCGAACAGCCCAACCCTTGGGACCTACTTCAGCCCCAGGATGCGATGAGCCGACATCGAGGTGCCAAACCTCCCCGTCGATGTGAACTCTTGGGAGAGATTAGCCTGTTATCCCCAGGGTAGCTTTTATCCGTTGAGCGACGGCCCTTCCATGCGGTGCCGCCGGATCACTAAGCCCGACTTTCGTCCCTGCTCGACTTGTAGGTCTCGCAGTCAAGCTCCCTTGTGCCTTTGCACTCTGCGAATGATGTCCGACCATTCTGAGGGAACCATTGGGCGCCTCCGTTACTGTTTGGGAGGCGACCGCCCCAGTCAAACTGCCCACCTGACACGGTCCCGAGGCCGGATCACGGCCTGCGGTTAGAATGTCGATACCACCAGGGTAGTATCCCACCAGCGCCTCCTCCGAACCTGGCGGTCCGGATTCGATGGCTCCTACCTATCCTGTACAAGTGGTACCCACATCCAATGTCAAGCTACAGTAAAGCTCCATGGGGTCTTTCCGTCCTGTCGCGGGGAACCTGCATCTTCACAGGTATTATAATTTCACCGGGTCTCTCGTTGAGACAGTGCCCAAGTCGTTGCACCTTTCGTGCGGGTCGGAACTTACCCGACAAGGAATTTCGCTACCTTAGGACCGTTATAGTTACGGCCGCCGTTTACTGGGGCTTCAATTCGGCGCTTCTCCCCCCGAAGGGGGATAACGCCTCCTCTTAACCTTCCAGCACCGGGCAGGTGTCAGCCCCTATACTTCGCCTTACGGCTTCGCAGAGACCTGTGTTTTTGATAAACAGTCGCTTGGGCCCTTTCACTGCGGCTCCCTGGGGCTATTCACCCCGGGGAGCACCCCTTCTCCCGAAGTTACGGGGTCCTTTTGCCGAGTTCCTTAACGAGAGTTTTCCCGCGCGTCTTAGAATACTCATCCCACCTACCTGTGTCGGTTTACGGTACGGGCACCACGTTCCTCGCTAGAGGCTTTTCTTGGCAGGGTAGGTGCAGGCCCTTCGGGCCCCGTAGGGCCCTCCTGGTCACCGCTTGGCCGTATGGGGGAGGGATTTGCCGCTCCCCCGGCCTTGCCAGCTTCAACGCGCATGTCCAGCAGCGCGCGGCCGTGCCTGCCTGCGTCCCCCCATCACTCAAATGGAACGGAGGTGGTACAGGAATATCAACCTGTTTTCCATCGCCTACGCCTTTCGGCCTCGGCTTAGGACCCGACTAACCCTGAGCGGACGAGCCTTCCTCAGGAAACCTTGGGTTTTCGACGGAAGGGATTCTCACCCTTCTTTTCGCTACTCATACCGGCATTCTCACTTCCAGGCGCTCCACCGGTCCTCACGGTCCGGCTTCTGGGCCCCTGGAACGCTCCCCTACCATCTCTCCCATGCGGGAGAGTCCACGGCTTCGGTGCTGCGTTTAGCCCCGGTACATTGTCGGCGCAGAGTCACTCGACTAGTGAGCTATTACGCACTCTTTCAATGATGGCTGCTTCTAAGCCAACATCCTAGTTGTCTAAGCAACTCCACATCCTTTTCCACTTAACGCAGACTTAGGGACCTTAGCCGGTGGTCTGGGCTGTTTCCCTCTCGACGACGGATCTTAGCACTCGCCGTCTGACTCCCGGGCAGCAAGTCGCTGGCATTCGGAGTTTGACTGAATTCGGTAATCCGGGAAGGACCCCTCGTCCAATCAGTGCTCTACCTCCAGGACTCTCATACCCGAGGCTAGCCCTAAAGCTATTTCGGGGAGAACCAGCTATCTCCAGGTTCGATTGGCATTTCACCGCTACCCACGACTCATCCCCGCAATTTTCAACTTGCGTGGGTTCGGGCCTCCAGCCAGTGTTACCTGGCCTTCACCCTGGTCATGGGTAGATCACCTGGTTTCGGGTCTACGCCCGCCTACTGCATCGCCCTCTTCAGACTCGCTTTCGCTGCGGCTCCGCCTTTGCGGCTTAACCTTGCAGACGAGCGTAACTCGCCGGTTCATTCTACAAAAGGCACGCCGTCACCCCTTAACGGGCTCCGACTTCTTGTAGGCACACGGTTTCAGGATCTGTTTCACTCCCCTTCCGGGGTGCTTTTCACCTTTCCCTCACGGTACTGGTTCACTATCGGTCACTAGGGAGTATTTAGCCTTGGGAGATGGTCCTCCCAGCTTCCGACGGGATTTCTCGTGTCCCGTCGTACTCAGGATACCCCCGGCGGGGGGAGGATGCCGGCTACCGGGCTGTTACCGTCTCTGGCGGGCCTTTCCAGGCCGCTTCGCCTATCCTCCCCGCCTGCCGTGCGGGGGTCCTACAACCCCGGGATGCAAGCATCCCGGTTTGGGCTGATTCCGTTTCGCTCGCCGCTACTCGGGAAATCGCGTTTGCTTTCTCTTCCTCCGGGTACTAAGATGTTTCAGTTCTCCGGGTCTACCGTCCGGCGCCTATGTGTTCAGCGGCCGGACGCCTTCCCATGACGGAAGGCGGGTTCCCCCATTCGGACATCTCCGGATCAAAGCTTACGTACAGCTCCCCGGAGCGTTTCGCCGTTCGTCGCGTCCTTCTTCGGCTCCTAGTGCCAAGGCATCCACCGTGCGCCCTTTTCTTCTTAACCACTCGATACGCGGTTTTCTTCGACGCGGCCGCCGGGCAGAGCCCGGCCGCCTTGTGTTGCTTGTGTGTTTTTGGTCTCGGTATTCGGTTGTCAAGGTCCAACGTGCCAAATCAAAACAGAGAGATCGTATCTCTCAAAAGGAAAGCCAAGCCAGGCCCCTGCCCGGTCCCTGCGGGACCGGGGTACTGCTCCATAGAAAGGAGGTGATCCATCCCCACCTTCCGGTAGGGATACCTTGTTACGACTTCACCCCAATCATCTGCCCCACCTTCGGCGGCTGGGTCCCAGAAGGGTTCCCTCACCGACTTCGGGTGTTGCAAACTCTCGTGGTGTGACGGGCGGTGTGTACAAGGCCCGGGAACGTATTCACCGCGGCATGCTGATCCGCGATTACTAGCGATTCCGGCTTCATGCAGGCGAGTTGCAGCCTGCAATCCGAACTGAGAATGGCTTTTCTGGATTGGCTCCCCCTCGCGGGTTCGCATCCCGTTGTACCATCCATTGTAGCACGTGTGTAGCCCAGATCATAAGGGGCATGATGATTTGACGTCATCCCCACCTTCCTCCGGTTTGTCACCGGCAGTCACCTTAGAGTGCCCAACTGAATGCTGGCAACTAAGATTAGGGGTTGCGCTCGTTGCGGGACTTAACCCAACATCTCACGACACGAGCTGACGACAACCATGCACCACCTGTCATTCCGTCCCCCGAAGGGGAACCGCCTCTCTCGAGGCGTGGCGGAAGATGTCAAGATCTGGTAAGGTTCTTCGCGTTGCGTCGAATTAAACCACATGCTCCACCGCTTGTGCGGGCCCCCGTCAATTCCTTTGAGTTTCAACCTTGCGGTCGTACTCCCCAGGCGGAGTGCTTAATGCGTTAGCTTCGGCACTACGGGTATCGAAACCCCTAACACCTAGCACTCAGCGTTTACGGCATGGACTACCAGGGTATCTAATCCTGTTTGCTCCCCATGCTTTCGCACCTCAGCGTCAGGTACAGACCAGAGAGTCGCCTTCGCCACTGGTGTTCCTCCACATATCTACGCATTTCACCGCTACACGTGGAATTCCACTCTCCTCTTCTGTCCTCAAGTTTCGCAGTTTCCAATGGCCTTCCACGGTTGAGCCGTGGCCTGTCACATCGGACTGACGAAACCGCCTGCGTGCCCTTTACGCCCAATAATTCCGGACAACGCTTGCCCCCTACGTATTACCGCGGCTGCTGGCACGTAGTTAGCCGGGGCTTTCTGGACAGGTACCGTCAGCACGCCAGCCTGTTCGACTGGCGTGGGTTCTTCCCTGTCAACAGAGCTTTACGATCCGAAAACCTTCATCACTCACGCGGCGTTGCACCGTCAGGCTTTCGCCCATTGCGGATGATTCCCTACTGCTGCCTCCCGTAGGAGTCTGGGCCGTGTCTCAGTCCCAGTGTGGCCGATCACCCTCTCAGGTCGGCTACGCATCGTCGCCTTGGGGAGCCCTTACCTCTCCAACTAGCTAATGCGCCGCGGGCCCATCGGACTGTGCAAGGATCCGAAGATCCCTGCTTTGCCGCTGACCTCAGGCGAGGTCAGGGCGTATTGGGCATTAGCCCCGGTTTCCCGGGGTTATTCCCATCAGTCCGGCAGGTTGCCCACGTGTTACTCACCCGTCCGCCGCTCGTTCCACCGGTTTCCTCCCGAAGGAGTCCGCCGGCTTCCCGCGCTCGACTTGCATGTATTAGGCACGCCGCCAGCGTTCGTCCTGAGCCAGGATCAAACTCTCCGTAAAAAGTTTGATGCT
>NZ_JBQOJA010000064.1:0-4177 GCF_054971385.1 Marinococcus tarijensis
CAACGCATAAATGTACTCGGTTGGATCCTGTTCTTTATAATGATCCAATTCACCATCTTTGAATAACTTATTTGATTCTTTAAACAGACCGGAGTAGACCATCAACTGTTTACCTTTTAATCCTTTATAAAACGCATCAAAGACTTTTTCATTGGCCAGGTAGTCACTATCTTTCGCTGAGTATTTCGCCAGCTCGGCCACTTCTTTTTTGCTATTTGTACGTACCTTTTGAACATGCACGTTTGTAATCAATGGATTCTTAGTTACCTCCTGCCATAATTTTAACCAACGATTCTGTTTAATATATTGATTAGGCTTATTGAAGTAACTTTTATTAACTGCAATTAATACATGGAAGTGGGGATTATAATCATCTCGATCTTGATTATATGTAACTTCCAATTTTCGAATATAACCTTTAACCACACTTTGAACTTCTTTTCGTTGTACTAATTTTTGAAACGCATGATTATATTCCTTAATTTCATCATGCAATTCTTCCGCTTTTACATTTGGTGTCGTAAGAGTAAGAAAGATAAAATCCTTATTATATGTATCTTTGATGTATTCCATCTGAATGGCTAGAGCCAGTGCTTCTTTTCTCGCTCGCTTCCAGGAACAGACCGGACAGAATCGATTTTTGCACGTATTTCCTTTATGCTGTTTTTTCTTTTCCAGAGTTTCATCAGCCACCATCATCATAAATGTATTACAGTCCTGCACAATCTCCCATGACGACTTGGACAAAAACTTGCGAATAAACCGTGCTAATACTTGATTTTTTTTCTTTTTCTCGGTAAACTTCTCCATATAAAATTAGTTTTATATAAATGCAAAACTACATCCCTAGATAGTTGGGCATTAAAAACTTGCACCTCCGATACTTTTGAATTTTTTGTGTGGTTACTTGAAATTCTAAATTAGTATCCTAAAAAGTGCAAGTTTTTTCCTTTTTATCCTTACTCTCGCAAAGAGTTCATGATTTTAGCATCGATCAGAATAGTTACCCTTATTATCAAGTAAAGTAGGCTTTTGATTTTCGCTTCGCTCAATCATGCCTAAAACCATAAAAAAAGAGAGGACCTATTCAGGTCCTCTCTTTTGCATTAATGCCCAATCAATTTCTAAGCCTCGAAGATATTTTAAAAATGTTTTCATGGTCGGATGATTATTTCCACTTTCCATTTTGGAGATCATGCTGGAAGTTAATCCACTTTTCTCTGCCAACATGGATTGCGTTAATCCTCGCTCCAACCGTATCTCAATGGCTGTTGCTAACATTTCCGCATACGCCCGATCTGTTTCTTCTTCACTCTGACCCAATTGAAACAGTTTCTCCCAACTGGAATAATTCATTCTTCCTCCCAAGCTACTCCTCCTATCCACTACACCTACATGCTTAAATCTGGTCCACGACCTTTCTTTTGCTGCTGTTGTCGCTTTTGTTCTTTCTCTCGCTTTTTCTCCTCTTCTTTTTGTCGTTCTTGTTCTAGTTGTTGTGCTTTTTCTTTATCTTTTTTCTGCTTGTCACCGAAGAACACACTGGTCATCCCCGCCATTTCATCCTCTCGCTTCAGACTCGCAGGGTACCTTTTCAGATTTAACGAGAGAATCGCCTGGGCTTTTGCTCTTCCCACCATTGTCGCAAACGACTGTTTCTTTTCCGTTATTTGTTCTTTAACCTTGTCCAGGGTTCGATGAAGAATCGTGTTTTCGGTCTGCAGGCTGTTGTTATCGTTTTGAAGCTTCTTTTTATCGTTCCGAAGGCTTTCATTTTCTTCCCGAAGTTCCTCATACATTTGGTCTTTGCGATCAACCTCTTTTTGCCAGCCTTTATTCGATAATCTCAAGTTCGTGTTTTCATTTTTCCTCTTAAACGAACCGTACGCTAAGTGATACAACTCATCATAGTGCTCCTTGGGCATTTCCACTTTTCGGGCTCCTGTGAAGCCCATAGAACGCTTTTCTCTCGATTCGGAGGTAATCCGGTGGAAATCCTGTTCAAATTCCTTCATCGGCTCCAGAATCGCCTGTTTATCTTCGATCTGTTGCTCCAGGTCTTGGAGCTCTTTCATTTTCGCTTTGAAGTCATTCATGTCCTCATAGTCCTTGGTCCCAACGAGCTCCCGATCAATCCCCCGGGCATTAATTTTTTCTTCTAAAAATCCAATCTCCCGTTCCCGCCAGTCTTCAAACGGGTGCGTCTGATTCAACGTTGCGTCTTGCTGCTTGATCGCCCGGTCAAATGATACCTGCGTATCCATGCCTTTTTTGTATCCTGTGGCCACCGGCACAAAATTCATATGCATATGAGGGCTAGCTTCATCATCGTGAATCACCGCATTGTAGACTTTGAGTTGAGGATTACGCTCCTGGAACTCCTGGAACCATTCCTGCAGAATCTCCTTCGCCATTTCCCGGTTTGGATCATCATTTTGAAAATCTTCCTGGTCTCCTACCTGCACAATCATTTCCTGTTGCGGGCGATTCTTTTTTCCCTGCTGCACATGCTTGTAGTAGTCCTCAATTTTTCGATCCCGGCGTTGCTGCTTGTCGTTATACCGTTCTTTGGCTGGTCCAAACTCTCGCTCATATAATTCCCGAAGATCCTTCTTCACCAAGTACACATTCCGGTCCGATCTCGAGAAATTAATGTGGTCGTTTCGTTCTTTTCCCCGTTCCGTGAACTCCCGATTATTATGTTTAATGTTGGTCTTTTTCGTATCCTTTTTGAGAGAAATACTCATGCCCATCTCGATCACCTTCCTCCCTCCAAGGCTACCAGACCTTTGTTACTTTGCCAAAGTAACATTTTCTAAGTTTTGACAAGTGTGTCAAAACGAAATTGCTCTGCGAGGCCCTTCGGCTGCGCCGAGCCATGCTCTGCGAGGCCCTTCGGCTGCGCCGAGCCATGCTCCGCATGGCCAAAACAAAGACCGCCCCTTTTTGAAAAAAGGGGCAGCCAAAAACTTTCTTTCTCCCTCCGGGGGCTCTGTCGAGGACGAAGCAAAAAGGGAAAAACGAGTTTTTCCTTTTTGCTGTCGCCAACAGCCTGGAACCCATAAAAAGGTCGTCAACTCTTAATCCTCCATTGGCTCCGCCAAAGTCCGGTTACGTTGACGACCCATCTAACAAGAAGCTTTAATTCATACCAAAAAAGTGGACAATCTAAAGGTACTAATAAAATGCTGAAGGTATGAAAAAAGTTTATCTCCTCTTTTAGGGGGAAAATGAATCTATGGACATCCATTTTTGGAGGTCCCCCTTTTTCGTTGAAAAGAACGGTCAACCTTCGGGTATGATCGTTCTTTTTTCTAAGAAAATAGAATATGCTATCATATGATTATAATCATTTTCTAAAAAAACTTAGATCCTGATTATCCGCTAAATAACAGATAAGCAAAAAGAGGACATACGCCGTGTCCTCTTTTTGTTATTTTCTCTCTTTCAATGCTAGAAAATCAATTTCTATTCATGCTACTGTTATCTTATTCCCATATCTATCCTCTGGGAATATTAAGGTTGAATCGTCTGTCAGTTCTGATCCTTCTGGCAGGCGGTTTTTATGATATTCGACATACGTATGCTACAATAGCCGTGTAATCATGATTCCAACTCTTGGGAATTATGATTATCCACGAGGAGAGGGGCGACAGGCACCCTTCCTTCCAACTTCCTTTTACTTTCAGAACCAACTGAACCCTCAAAAAACCTCCGAGCCAACTATTGACTCGGAGGTTTTTATTTATCTACCAATCCGGCTTTAGCATTCATTATCATTTTCATTTGTCAAAATTCACTTAAATATTAGCCAAAAAAAACGTCTCTACTAGTTCAGTAGGGACGTATCTATCTTTGTGAGTGGAGCGATTCATACCATGCTTTTGCATCAATAGAACCCACGACTAATTATTCCATACCCTGCTTCTATATTTTTAACACCCTTTTCAATACACTACAAACCGATACTCAAACAATCATTGTTTTTATTCATCTATCGGTTCTTCCTCTACTAATAATCGATTTACTTGTTCATGTTCCTCCACTGTGAGCAATCGTTTTTCGTCTTCGACATAATTTCCCTTACCCCAATGATAGAGCAACGCATAAATGTACTCGGTTGGATCCTGTTCTTTATAATGATCCAATTCACCATCTTTGAATAACTTATTTGATT
>NZ_JBQOJA010000065.1:0-4095 GCF_054971385.1 Marinococcus tarijensis
AGTGTTATTGCATCATCAATATAAATGGTCGCTCGCCGGATAACGGAGGGGTCACCCCAACATTAGACATAGAACCTTTTTTGAGTTAATTAAAAAGAAACGTAGGAGCGCGGGTCAACAGCGTTCGATTTTGCTCCGTTCCAGGCACCTTCATGTACTTCAAAATGCAGGTGAGTGCCCGTACTCCGGCCGGTGTTACCCATAACACCGATACTTTCTCCCTGAGATACTGATTCCCCGTTTGATACGTTAATGGATCTTAAATGAGCGTACAGGGTATTGTACGTTTGTCCGTTAACAGTGTGCTCTAAAATAATTGTATTGCCGTAGCCGTTCATAGTGCCAGCGTATGTTACTGTCCCGGAAGCAGAAGCAGAAATGCTTGAACTGCCGCCGTACCCAATATCGATTCCGTTATGGGAGCCGCTTCCGCGCTGGCCATATTCAGACGTTACGGGACCGGAAGCCGGAAGTGCAAATCCAGTACTGTTATATGTGGATTCTGCAGCTACCGCTGTATCCTCTGATGAGTCAGAGCTGCTTTGCGGGGTAGTCGAATCTCCTAAATTCATCTCTCCAAACGTTTGTGGTCCGGCAATGCCATCGACAGAAATGCTCTGCGCTGCCTGAAACGCTTCAACACCCTGCTTTGTCAGCGGGCCAAAAACACCGTCTACAGGTCCTGCTTCGTAGCCTTTATCATTCAACCACTGCTGCAGCTCCGAGACGTCTGAATCTTTCATTCCTGATTTAAGGTTTTGATCCCCAATGGATGCGTCCGCTACTGAGGGAGCGAATAAAATTGCTGCCGCTACTGCTGAGCTCATGACAAATTTTTTCATAAATAATACACGCTATGTTTATTAACAGTGGTGCCTTTGGGATATGCCTTTGTTTCCTATATGTATAAACTCTGCCTGTTAATAAATTAACGCTGTCACCTCCTGATTTGTTATTTAGTATGTTTGCTTATGGCTTAGTATACGTAGCGGCTCTCAGCACTACAAGATCATACATATTGTTGTTAGAAAACTGTAAACTATTACAATTTTTTGAAATAAATCTGCAATGTTTGTCATGCAATAATATTCAATATTTATCCTTTTCCATACTTTTCCTTCATAATTTTCTAGTTATATAAGAAATAGCTCCCGGAGACTTTGTTCCCGGGAGCTTTGTTCTGTCATATTTTATTTTTCGCATGCAGGAGACCTTTCACCTGTTCCACCAGGTCTTCAGCGTCCTGCGGATTATGAACGACATCGGTCTTGTCCATATCTACAATTAGTGTATCACTTGCGCTATAGTAATTTTCCAGCCAATCGTCGTAGCCTTCCCACAGCTTCCGGTAGTATTCCACCAGCTCCTCGTCCTGCTCAAAATCCCGCCCGCGTTCGAAGATTCGGTCCATGACTGTTTCAAAGGAACCCCGCAGATAAACGTTAAGATCCGGTGCCTTTTTATAGGGGAGGCCGTCAATTTCTTTCATCATTTCTTCAAGCAGGCCTTCATAAATGGAAAACTCCATGTCGTTAATGTTCCCGAGGTCACGATTGATTTTTGTGAAATACCAGTCTTCATAAATACTACGGTCTAAAATAGCATCGTTATCCTTGTAAGCCTGTTTGATCGATTGAAACCTCGTCCGGAGAAAATAGAGCTGAAGCAAAAATGGGTACCTTTTTTCATTAATTTCTTTTTGATCTGCCTGATAAAACAAAGGAAGAATCGGGTTTTCTGATACATGCTCATAGTACACTTTCGAGTCCAGGCCTTCCCCAAGTATTTGCGCGACGCTCGTTTTGCCAATTCCAATCATTCCGCTTACTACAATCACCAAAAATAACCCCTCAATCTAATTATGAATTTGCACACATTGCATTATTATAATATATTTTGCTGCGCAGTTGCGACCATTTAAATTTTCCATTCTTCATTCAGCAGACTGTAAACTACAATATCCACGTATTGGTCATGCAGCCAGTGTTCCTGCCGCAGTATTCCTTCCTGCTTAAACCCCAGCCTCTCTGGCACCGCCTTGCTTTTTTCGTTAGCCGTGGCAACTTTAATAACGATTTTATTTAAGCCAAGCTGTTCAAAGCCATAAGAAATAAACGCTTTCGCAGCGTCAGTCATAATGCCTTTTCCCTGATAATCCTCTCCAAGCCAGTAACCAATTTCCCCGAGGCTGTTTTGATGATCCAGACGGTTGAATCCGGCTACGCCGGCAATGCTTCCCTGAAAAACGATACCAGCAGAAAAAAGTTTTTGATCCGCCCACCCCTGGCGCACACTATGGATGAACGCTTTTGTGTCCTTTTCTTCATTCGTATGATCAACCCACGGCAGCCATTGTCGTAGATAAGTCCGTGAATTGTCTGTCAGCGCAAAGACGGCCTGTGCATCTGATGGCTCCAGCAGTTTTAAATAGAGATCCTCACGAATACGGTATGTAAACATAAAAAGCTCCTTTCTTTTCCCAATATTATTATTGCGTACCATCCCCATGCGTTATACTTACAAGGGAGGGTGGGGAAAACCGGCAGCAATTTCAAAGCCGGGGCCCGTTCTGGTTCGTTTTAAAGCATACTTAAGTACATATAATTAATAAATAATGGAGGTGCTTCAACTGTCTGTTCTGCGACGCGCTGGCGTCATGTTCTTTACAGTTATGCTTGTATTCGGAGTGGGAATGATCTATCAAGCCCTGACATGGGAGCTGGGGGACAGCGCCCATGAAATACTCCGACTCGGATTTTATCTTTCAGCGCTTATCACCTTAACTCTGGCCGCAGCTCTTACTATCCGCGACCCACGGATACGGGTTAATACCGTATCTTTACTCGGAGGATTTCTTATCGGTCTTCTTTTTGCTGTAAACGCGGGTATTGCCTTTTATCAGCTTTTTATGTAATTGCCAGGCTTTTAAATCAGCCTGATAGTTGTTTATTTGGACATCTGCATTTCTTTCACGCGAGCGGTGGTTTCCGCCCGTATCATAGCTCTTCCAATCGCCTCGGCATACGCATAAAAAGAAGCAAGACGGTTGCCTCTATTCGCACTGCGCAAGTCTTCATTAGCAAAAAAAGCACGGCGCTGGGCTGAACTGATCTCAAGCTGTACACCCTGCATTCTTGCATTTTTATTACATATATTTCCTTCGCACTTTCCTTCTATAGCAGATGGAGGTTCAAAATCCACATTAAAACCGGCAGCAGCCAGCTCTGTACCTATAAGATTTGCCGTGAACGTATCCAGTCCTCCTATATAGGTTTTTTTCTCCTCATCCCGGTATCCGTGAAGAGTAACTGTAAATAAAGCTTCAGCAGCTAACAAGAGGGCTCTTGGTTCATCAAAACGTGTGGATCTGATATGCAGACTTCTGTTACCGGTACGCTTTTTGGCACGAAAATCATAAGCGGAAAAATGACAGCTGTGGTGAAGTTCTTCGACCAGTTCACTTGTTCCTGCTTCAATAGCTCCCCCGTGCGGTGCCAGAGCTGCCAGAGCTTTACGGCCGCCCTGAAGCACCCGTATTTCATAATCACGGCCTTCTAATTCTACAGCATTTAATTCAGCATAATCAGTGTACTTCTTTTTCCTCACTTAAACCTCACCACCGCTTCTTTAACAGTAACCATTCTTTTGTCGGAACGAGTATAGTTTACCCTATTCCGGCAATTTTTAAAATAAGGAGTATGTTTTTCCAGCGCGTCTTTTATTGAGAGCCGCCTGAATACAAAAAGCCAGCCCGGCATTTCGGACTGGCTTTGTCATTTAATTAAATGGAGCTTCCTACCGGATTCGAACCGGTGACCTCATCCTTACCATGGATGCGCTCTACCTGCTGAGCTAAGGAAGCAGATAAAATAAAACGTTTCAGCTATGTAAGTTTATGTATGACCTATTCAAGCACAAATACTATTGTAAAGGGCTTTGAAGACATAGTCAACCTCAATTATTAAATCATTTCATATAATAAAAGCCTTCCTCTCGAGTAAGAGAAAAAGGCTTTGGTGCCCGGCAGCGATCTACTTTCACGGGGGGAGAACCCCCGGCTATCATCAACGCTGAAGAGCTTAACTTCCGTGTTCG
>NZ_JBQOJA010000066.1:0-4013 GCF_054971385.1 Marinococcus tarijensis
TACCGTATCTACGGGGATTCTGTCTCTTTTTTATCGTTAATGGAAATAATTGTTAGTAAACCCGCAACAAAAGAGAGAGGAAGTTTTAGAGGGAAAAACGGAAGCCCTAACTTTAAAAATTAAATAAAATATCTATATTTATTCCTGGTACAGAGGCGGAAAAGCATTTTATTGTGAAAATTTGTTTGAAATATTAATAGTTCGGAAAACATATATGTATGAGCGATTAACAGTCAGCAGAAATATTGATTCAGCGACAAACGCCTGCAGCTGATGGAACGATTAAAGGAGATGATTATATGGCAGAGGAAAACAAGAATAGCAGTAAGCAAAGTAATGGATACGGATGGGTGGCCACAGGCAGTCTTATTGGCGGATCTCTTCCGCTTATCACACGTAAAATCAAAAAAGGCCTGAAGCCGGACGACGATGATAAAGGCAAGAAAAAAGACAAAAAGAAAAAAACGAAAAAACCGCGTTACATTTTAAACAAAAAGAAAAGCACACCAAAAAAGCTGGCTAAAAAGAAAAAGCAACTCAAGAAAAAGGCGAAAGGCAAGCTGCCTAAAAAGCTGAAAAAGTAGTGGTTCTGAAGCATCCTTCCCTGTCGCCGGGATGGGTGTTTTTTCTAAAATTTTTTTTGCGAAAAACGGTTTAATATCCATAATGAGCGTATATAATTAATAATGAAAACACCTTTACTTCGAACAAGGAGGAATGCATGATGGCAGATTTAACCCCTAATCGCCGCAATCGTGGGTTTTTCCCGGACTTGTCCCGTGGTTTTGGATTTGGAGATTTGCTGAATGACCGGTTTTTGGAGCCCCTTCAGGACATGAACAAATTTAAGCTGGACGTTCGCGAAGAGGACAACAAAGAATACGTAGTTGAAGCGGAGCTCCCTGGCTTTCGCAAGGAAGATATCCGGGTGGAATATGAAGCACCGGTGCTTTCGATAAGTGCGAAGCGGGAGGAAAAGCAGGACATTGACCATGACGACTACGTGCACAGAGAACGCAGCTACGGCGAATTCCGCCGGCGCATAACACTTGAGAATGTTAAGGATGACGATATCCAGGCTTCTTTTGAAAACGGCGTACTGAAGCTGCAGCTTCCAAAAAAGGAAAAACGGTCCGTAAATAAAAAACAAATCGATATTCAATAGAAATATTACAGACAAAATGTAAAAATTCGTTTTCGCCCTTGAACGTGCTGGAAATGCTGACATCACCGCATTAAACGCTTGGAATCAAGAGGTATTTCCTACCTTCATTTTGAAGGTGGTAATCTGATTGTAATATTCTGTGACAAATTCTGGTGGTTAAACCGCTGTTTATATTTTTATGAAGCTTCTAAGCAGGCCATTAGGCCTGCTTTTTTTACATAAAAAGAAAGTTTATTAAGAGGAGATTACATCTGAATTAATGCTGTTGATATTTTTAAGCCCCCGAGTCATAATCGGAAGCGTTGTGTTTGAGAGAAAGCACATAAGTAATTCAGCAATTAACTACATTTAAACAATCAACCTATCTATGCAATAGTGACGTAAAGGTAAGTAATCATATAGGCAAACAGTTCATTGGGCATCGTCTTTAGGACGAAAAAATATCTTTACCTCGGAGGTTGAATCAATATGATGAAAAAAACATTATTTGGAACAGCAGTTACAGCAGGCGTAGTATTCGGAGCACCACAGGCAGCAGACGCATCCATCAGCGACCACGGTCAAATGGAAAAAGGAGACGTTAACTCTTCTGTTGCAGAGCTTCAGGACACGCTGAAAGAAAAAGGCTACTTCAGCGGCAATACCGGATCTACGTTCGGACCAAGAACTGAAAGCGCAGTAAAAGACTTTCAGGCAGACAACGGCATCTCTTCTTCTGCGGGCGACTACTTCGGCGTAGCCGGACCGGAAACACAGGCAGCACTTGGCGGATCTTCTGATTCTTCCAGTGAGTCCAGCGAAGAAGTAGCAGGCGAATCGACTTCTGAGTCTTCCGACAGCAGCAGTGAAGGCGAAACAATGACGATGGAAGCTACGGCATACACGGCTGATTGCGCCGGCTGCAGTGGTATTACTGCCACTGGCAAAAACTTAAACGAAAATCCTAATGCGAACGTAGTGGCTGTTGACCCGGACGTTATCCCGCTCGGTTCCACAGTGAAAATCGAAGGCATGGGCACTTATACAGCAGCTGATACAGGCGGTGCAATTAACGGCGACCGCATGGACGTCCATGTGCCGACGAAATCCGACGCTTATTCCTTCGGCCGTCAGGACGTTGAAGTAACAGTAGTCGACTAATCAATAGCACAAAGCAAAAATCCTCTCCAGAGCTGGAGGGGATTTTTTTGTTTCTAAATTTCATTTGGAACATATATTAAAAGACGAACAAAACGTTTAAAATGTGAAAGAGATAGAGTGAAAGGCTCTAACAAAATCGCTGCGCCGGAGGAAAAAAGATGATACATATCGAACAGGCCGGGCCGTCGCACGTTTCCGGCATCATTTCTGTCTGTACGACAGCTACGTGGGCCACGTACCGGGGGCTTTACAGTGATGATTATCTCGAGCGGGCGTGCCGGGAGTTTTATAATGTACCCAGAGTGCTGGGCGAGGTGAAGCATACAAGCTCCGACTGGGGAAGCTATTTTGCAGCTGTGGAAAATGGAACGGTAGTAGGTGCTGCGGGCGGCGGTATGACAGGGGAGAAGGAATCCGAACTGTACGTGCTGTATCTGGACCCCGACCGCCGGAATGAAGGGATTGGCACGATGCTGCTCAGTGCGGTGACGAGCCAGCAAAAGAGTTGGGGCTCGGCGGAGCAGTGGGCGTCTGTGCAGAAGGACAACCAGCTGGCGATTCCGTTTTATGAAGCGAAGGGCTTTACGTACGAAGGAGAGCGTACCGGGTATGCAAACACGGAAGACGAAGATTATGTATCGCTCCGGTACAGGCGCCCCGTTTAAATAGAAGACAAACAGCTGCGAACCGGGCAGCCCGAGGGGGAAGAAAATGCTTATCATGCTTATGGTGCTGGGCTTTGCGGGTGTACTGACAGCGGTCAGCTTTATTTCAAACAGCCGGGTGCGGAAACTTTCCATTTACAGCAGCTATGCGTTGTTTCTCGCAGCGCTCGCTGTTTTAACATTGGGATAGCTGCGGCAAAATTGATTAAGATCAGTCGTTTTGTTGTACTGCATGTAACTATTTTGGTTATAATTAACAACAGAAATGGAGGAATGACAAATGAAAGCACTAGTAACGGGAGCAACAGGAAAATTAGGATCCCAGGTGATGCAGGCAATGCTGAAGAAAATGCCGGCCGGGGAGCTGGCTGTCAGCGTCCGGAATCCGGATAAGGCAAACGATCTGAAGGAAGCGGGCGTGGATGTGCGGCGCGGGGATTTTGATGATCCAGCAAGTCTGGACGAAGCGTTTGCCGGGGTGGACCGTCTGCTGATTATTTCGACCGACGGGGACAACGACACAAGAGTCCGCCAGCACACGAACGCGGTGGAAGCAGCGGCCCGGGCGGGTGTTTCCTTTATTGCCTACACAAGCATCGGCCATGCGGAAAGCAGCACGATGTTTTTGGCGCCGCCGCACAGAGCCGCTGAAAATGCGATCATTGAAACCGGCATACCGTATGCGTTTTTGCGTAACAACTGGTACCTTGAAAACGAAGTGCCGGGCATTCAGGGAGCCATGAACGGAGCGCCGTGGGTTACTGCTGCCGGCAACGGCCGGGTCGGATGGGCACTGCAGCTCGATTATGCGGAGGCAGCGGCCGCCGCCCTCGCAGGAGAGGGAACACAGCAGTCGGTCTATGAGCTTTCCGGCCGCCCGTACACCCAGGACGAGCTCGTTGGCGTGCTTGGGGAAGTGCTTGGAAAAGAGATTCCGGTGCAGCACGTGGACGACGATGAATATGCGGGACCGTCAATAATTTTGTGTAAACGGCTGTCCTTTTCCAGCCTTGAAGTTAACCCTGCCGTTGAAACATATCTTC
>NZ_JBQOJA010000067.1:0-3689 GCF_054971385.1 Marinococcus tarijensis
AGTCCAATACCAAGATAAAGGAAGAGCCGCTTTTTTCATATCCCTATCGTGTCAAGTCCAACTTGTGGTGAAGAGCCCTTTTTTTGTCATAAAATACTTTTTATGGAAATTATGATTTTTGAAGGATCCGTTTCTACAACTCAAATAGTCATTTAATCAGTCTATCTGTGCTCCCAATTTCGACTAGTACATCTACGGTGCTTAGGAAATAAAATTAATCATAATTACCAGCTAAACATAACGGCCCTTATCGGAAGTAAATTAATAAAACCTCATAGTCATAACTGTCACAACCAATTAGTTATGACAGTTATACTCCCAATGATCAAAAACTAATAGCTGAATTTAATTACAACTGTTATAATTCACTTAAGTTAAGGGGGCATAATTGTTATGACTGAATTAAAATATCGTTTAACTGACCTTGCTGATGCATTAGGGGTTAAAGAGTCTACTGCTAAAAAATATTATCTACTTATTGAGCGCGAAGGTTATAACTTCACTAGAGAAAAAAACAACCATATTTCCTTTCAAGAATCCGAGGTAAATATGTTGAAAAAAATGATGGAACTCAAAAGTCAACCAGGAACCACTTTGCAAGATGCAGTTGAAGAAGTAGTAAGTATGATGAAATCTGCACATCCGGATCATAACAGTCACAACTTATCAAAACATAACAGTTACAACCCTGATGAGATTAAAGAATTAAAAGAACTGATAATTCAACAGTCAGAAATGCTAAAAGAACAACAACAGGCTATTCAAAGACTAGAAAGTAAATTTAATGATACTGAACTTAAACAGCTGGAATCTCAAGAAACGAAAGAGGAGCTTCCTGATACAGAAAACAAAAATAGTTCAGAATCGGATGAGCAAGTCACTGAACAACCTCTAGAAAACGAAAATACAGATAGAAGTACAAACGAAGAAGTGCAAGAAAAGAAAGGGTTTTGGAAGAAGCTTTTTGGATATTAAAAAGACCATGCCCTGGAGAGCATGATCTTTAAGGAATGGTATGTAAGCCTGTGTGCATTACAAGCCTTTTTAAATATACATGAAGGCGCTTTTCTTGGCAACAAATGGGAGATTGATTATAAATAGTAATTCAGATATTATATACTTAAACAATAAAAAGCAGCCAGTGCTACCAACACTGACTGCCTTTGTAGAGAGTTATTCCCTACACAAAAACAAACTCTTCTATGACGAGAAGAAAAACTATTTGATTTTAGTTTAGCATATTCTTATATCTTTTCAAGAGATGTGTTCATTCTAAATCTGTATTTAACTTCGTTCAGGAGAAACTTTAAATGTGTAGAAATAACTCTCATCCAAAATACTTGATGGGAGTTTTTATTATGGCAATTATTAAAAGAACAAAAACATCTAATTATCTGCAGCTTCATAATCAAGCAGTACAAGAAGGATTAGACGATCTTCAAGCAATAGGATTGTTAACTTATATTATGAGTTTGCCTGAGGATTGGACCTTACATAAAACACACTTACAAAATAAATTTTCTAGAAGAAAAGTAGATACAGCTTGGAAAATACTATTAGAGAATCGATATGCTGTTGGTTTTGTTTGCTATATCAATGGCAAGAAAACATATTTTTATAATGTATCAGATATCCCTTTTGAGGAAGAAGAGTATTTAACTTTTGTTGATGAACAGCTTAAAGAAATCTTAAAAGAAAGTTCTTCAGTGTATAGTGTTTCAGAAATTAAAGATAATTACTTCCCGATTCCCACTTCAGAAGAAGATTTTTCTACTGTACAAAACGTACAGTACACTGCGTACAGTACATTGCGTACTGTACAAAACGTTCAACTACAAAAGAAATATAATACAAATAAACAAGAACAAAAAAATACTAACAAAGAAATACTTGTTAACAAGAACGTTGACAATTCTTCATTGGAATATCAAGATACGTCCGATATAGAAAAAGAATATCTCCAAAAAGGCTTATCACCCGATGTCATTCAACGAGTCAAAGACGAAATCGCCAACAAAAAAGAACCGGTTCGTCATTACGAAGCGTATCTGCGAACGTGCCTGGACAATACCTTACATAAGCACCGCCTGAAACGAGACATGATTGACCAGCCATATCCGCATTTACCAGCTAATCATCCGTTGAACTATAATTGGCTGCAGGATGGCTCATAAATTCATGGAGGAGGGGAAAGTCGATGGCAGGCACCATCTCCAAGATTAATCGAAGTGTGAAACAGTTGGAAAAAGAATTAACCGCGATTGGTTTTCACGTGAAGATCGAAGCCGATCCCGATAGCATGACGCAGTATTTGATCGTCAATGAGGGACAGGTTCCAGGAATCATGGTAAGTGATCGCCGATCCAAAGGGAAAAAACGAGCACAATGGGCCGCCGAAGTCGTGGTCACCGCTCCCACGGAAACTTATGAGATTAATACGTATAAGGATCCGGAAACAAAGCAGTCGTTTACGCATTACGTCGTCTCGTCGCACAAAGCCAACAAGATCCCAAAACTTTGGAAAGCCTTTGGCAACGATACAACTTAAGCATTGCTGCGCCATTGATCATAAGTAACCCCTAGAACAAACACAGCCGGCACGAGAGCGTTATTCCTACGTCATTAGACCTTAGGGAAGAGAACGAACAGCTAAACGACTCTGTGGCTTCTCAGCGTCTTTCAAGACGTGCGGTATGGATCCGACTATCGAAAAAGAAAAGAAGGATCTGTTTGCTCGATCAACCATGGATCATTGCTGCAACCATTTCTCCAGGACCTTAACGATAGATGGCTAAGCTAAGGATCCATTTATTTTGCTAGGAGAGAGCCATTAACAGACACGTTAGCGTGTACGATCCATCCACCATCAAGACATCATAAAAGGGTCTATTGGCGTTTCGATCTTAGGCATCATGGAACCAGGTGTTGGCTTTATTTTGGTCCATAACCTGCAATAATAGCTTCTCAACCAGTACGCTGAAGTGTCGAACGCCCCCGGTTTTGTACACAAAACCGTGAACAGGCAGTACGCAAAAATGGGGACAAACGTTTTTTTCACGATATCAAACGAAAACCCCGGCACTGCCGGGGATAGCACGACGTGATATCATTTTTCCCTTATGCTCTTTCTGGATTTTATCTTTTGCAGGGGGGCTGTTCTCAAGTGAGCTTGTTTCATGACAGCTAGGGTGTTTGATGCTTGCTGTTTTGCTGTGGAACGATCCTTGGGAAAAGGGACGACCATTGATCGACGAAAAAGCGTGGATTCTATCCATTTTTCATCGATCAGGGATCCATCGCTAGCCGTCGTAGTTTCTTAATGTTTTTGAATAAATCATAGCTGCTGGTCCCAGCCAGAACTAATCCTAAGATGGTATACAGCGTAGGACGTTCAGAAAAAAAGGGCATCGTGGTGGACATGAAAAACAATGTAGCTCCAAACAGGATCAGAAACATATTAAACGCCATGGTGATGAGAATTTGTCTTTTTTTCACCGTCATCCCTCCAAAAAGTAAAAAACTTACAAAACGATTCTACTTGCTGGAAGGATGCTTATCGAGAACAAATATCCACATCGAACCATTTTTTGGTTCAACGAAGAGAAGCAAATGCCAACGCTCCCGTGCTCCCATTATTCGTTTACGAGAAGGAGGAACCATTTGATGAATCGCATCGATACCCGGTTAAA
>NZ_JBQOJA010000068.1:0-3430 GCF_054971385.1 Marinococcus tarijensis
CACGCGCTCTCCCATCAAAAGAAAATGACTTCTTCTTAAGTGACCGAAAGTTTCGCTGGCAGGGTTGTGTACAAAAGTCTGCATGATTATGTACTTTTTCATTGCAAAAAACACCATTACCATCGTTAATATAGCAAAGGTCACCATCGCGGCAAAACCCAGACCCATCATACTTCGTCGTACGATTTCCACGAACACGCTATTCTCCTCCTATCAGAAGTTTATTTTTCAGAACCGGGACATATCGTCGGGATACATATTCTTTACTGCCCGAACGAAAATAAACACACTCAAGCGGGGCTTCCGACCTGAAGCAAGGCAAAGGAGATCAGCGACAGGCCCAATCAAGGATTCGATGAATTCTCTCCAAAAGCGTACTTTTTGAGAGGGTAGTAAAGAAAGAATCCCACTCCTGAAATAGTAGGTTTCTTTGCTCGAATCGAATATTAATCCCTCTTTTTTTGCAAAATGAAATAGCTCCCAATACTCGATCCGAACCCACACCCTACGGCTCTTGTCCAGCTGCTTGATAGAGGTAATGATCCTGCCAGCAATCCATATACAGCGATGCTCAACACACTGGCACTCAAGGAAAGCATAACTCGTTTCATATGTATCACCTGCTTCTCTCTATGGACTCCTGTCTTTCGTTCAGCTACCGGCTTCCCTCAGGTCTGTTAAACCCCAAGCCATTGCATACCACTCATGATAAGCATAGACCACACCAAAATTCCTCCCAAAATCCACCAATCATACCGATAATCATCTTTATTACTGCTCTCGTTTTTCCATAGATACGTACCAATACCTAAGTAAAGCAAACAAAAGGGAAAAACAATAAAAAGGAAGCTCCAGTGGCGCGATGGCGTCATATCCAAGTTTATGCTGGGAATTAAAACAACAACGGCCACGACAACAAACCCCAGTGATACTTTTCGATGGGCCTCATTCGCATAATTTTGCGAACGATCCTGCCCATTGCGCTTCACATACCAACGACGCGTTAGAGTCATCGTTAAGGCCATGCCGCCCGCAAACAAAAACAAAAACGAGAACAGTTCCACGAGAAACCATAAATTTTCATTCATTAGGCTCCTGCCCTTCTATTTTTTTCTTCATAATACCATCTAAGAAAAGGAAAAGAATATCTCGAAAAGCGAGATCCCTGTTCGAAAACCCTAGGGAATGCCCGCTTTCCTTAGAAATAGATGAATATCGCTTTAAAATGCCCGCCCTTTTCATGGAACTCTTTATTTTGAAAAATATTACGGTCCATGAAATTTTAAAATGTTACCTTTTTCGTCACAGTATTTGAGAGAGTATAATCATCTACCGGCCCTGGATGCTATGCTCATAAATGGCCGTGGCATCATTTCTTAGGAAACAATCATGGACGATACTCGTGATGCGAAATCTACCCTTCTGATAAAACGCCAGCTGACCAAGACGGAAAATAGCCATGCAGGAAATGTATAAAAAATGAAAACCTCCACTCTATAAACTACGTGGAAGTTTTCATTTATGTCTGCACGACCGACTTATTATTTGTTGCAATGATTAGATCATCCGTTTCTGCTTCCTCTTACTGCCATCCTGAGTGAAAAAATATTGTCACTATCCATTAAAAGTGATGATGAATCCCCAAATATAAGGCATTGGCCGCTTCGTTCCGAAACGAGCTTGTCTTCATGCGCTCCGCTTCTCTCCTATTGGTCACAAATCCTAATTCAACCAAGGCTGCTGGCATTTCCGTGTTTCGTAACACACTAAAATTGGCTGATTTGACCCCTCGATCATCGCTGTCGAATTCATCGACCATGCTTTCTTGCAAATTAAAAGCCAACCGTTGCCCCTCATCGCTGGTCGGGTAGTGATACGTTTCCGTTCCTTCTGCATACGCGGATGATGCCGCATTGGCATGAACACTAACAAAAATGTCAGCATTATTACGGTTCGCTATCGCAGCACGCTCTTGTAGTTCGATGTAATCGTCCCCGTTGCGAGTCATAATGACGTCCGCTCCTGCTTGCTCCAATCGCTGCTTCGTTCGATAGGCAACATCATACACTAATTCCTTCTCATAGAGCCCATTCGCTGAAGCACCTGAGTCATTGTCTCCATGCCCGGCATCAAGCGCAATCGTTTTTCCTTCCACTGAAGCTTCCGTTTCATTCGCAAACGAAAACATTCCCAAAAAAAGCACGGCTAAAAGCATTCCTATGTATTTTTTCATGTCAATTTCCTCCTAAAAAGTGAAAGACAGGATACATTTACTGTACTAAGCACGAAACGCTGGTACAACCTCCCAAAGTTGCCCCGACGAACTGCCTTTAAACATAAGTATGACCTAAAGCAACCTGCCGTATACAAAAACCTTTAGGAGAAAAATACGTCATAGAAGGCACTTTCACCGCACGAGCCATCATTTTTCCCTAGCTGTTCGGACGCTGTTGAAACATGGCTTTATACATGAGGGAGCTGAATGTTATAGGCATGGCTATCATAAAGGTCCCTCTTCTTTTTCTAAAATCATTGTTAATCATAGTGTTTTCTTTACATAATCGCGATTATCAGTAGTCGTTTAAACAAAAAAAGCAAAGCCTGAGGTATAGGCTTTGCTTTTTTTCTTATGATTAATGTCATTTTATTCCGTTACGAACACCCTGCCCAAGAGAGGTCTAAGACCATCAAGACGAGGTGTTCACTTGATTCTTATTAGTTTTAAACGAAAGCTACCAACATAAATACCACGAACAACGCTAAATTACTTGGTACTGTAATCAGACCCACTTTTTTCGCTTTCGCTTGAGGATCAGCCTCCGCACGATTAAATGCCGTTTCTAACGTGAAATTGCTTATAGTAATAATCAGAAATAAAATCGCATACATGAACAGATTTTCTTGGAAAACATCCGTTACTGCAACAGAAAGTAAGGCCAAAGTTACTACATTAATCATCGAAATGGGAAACTTATGCAGTAATGACATCTTACTTCCTCCCTTCTTCTACTAGTTTGGGCAAGCGATAGAACCTGCTGCATATGTTGCTCCCATAGCTGTCGCTACTGCTAAGGCTGCTGGACCAGAAACACCAAGGGCCACCGCCAATGCACTCACACTAGTTGTATGCCCAAAACCTATAGCTGATAGCCAATCGGAACATCCCATGGTGGTAAACTGTCCGGATCCCCCTTGCTGTGCAGCTTCTACTTCTGCCGCCACTCCCTTAAGAGTGTTTTGCAATTCTTCCTTTGATTCAGTTCCCTGCTCTCCATTAATTATACTATTATATTCCGTGATTCCTTTTTCTAATTCTTCCATAAGTATTTCTTTCAATTTAACAAAACTTTTTTTGGCTCTTCACCAAAATATGGACTTGACGAGTTGTCGTCGATGGTTTCCGGTTTCCAGGCGAATCCGCAGGCTGAGA
>NZ_JBQOJA010000069.1:0-2082 GCF_054971385.1 Marinococcus tarijensis
AAGATATGTTTCAACCGCAGGGTTAACTTCAAGGCTGGAAGAGGACAGCCGTTTACACAAAATTATTGACGGTCCCGTAGGTATTTTTTAATATTAATATATAACGGCTTCTAGGTTTGTGGGCCCACGTTTAGGGTATAGATTATTCGTACGTGTTGGTTGCGTATAAAGTTATGAGTGTTATAATAATCATCGTTGTTATTTTTTAATGGGTACGCGTTTGCTTATTGAAGTCTTAAAACATCCCCTTTACTGCAAAACGTCTCTACCTAAAATTGAATACTTCGGTAAAAGGAAGGTGGAATTTAAAAAGTCATGAGAAAACTAACAGGCGTCTTTTTTATAACTTTAATAGCGGCGCTTGCGGTAATCATCTGGGGTGTTGTAACACCAGAGAACTTAAATACAGTGACTGGTAGCATTCAGGGATGGATTGTTACCAATCTCGGGTGGTTTTATCTTATATCCGCAACGTTTTTCGTTATTTTCAGTATTTACTTAGTATTTAGTCCATACGGGAAAATCCGTTTAGGTAAACCGGACGAGCGACCGGAATACAGTTACTTAACATGGTTCGCATTTCTATTTACAGCCGGTATGGGTGTGGGACTTGTTTACTGGGGAGTGGCTGAACCTCTTTATCACTATTATGGCGCTCCGGAAGCAGAACCTGAAACTTCAGCTGCAGCAGAAGATGCTATTCGTCTCTCATTTTTCCACTGGGGACTTCACCCATGGGCTGCTTATTCCGTAGTAGCTTTAGCACTTGCCTATTTTCAATTCCGGCATAACGCACCGGGTATTATCAGTTCAGCATTTCGTCCGCTGATCGGTGATCGTGTCGATGGGTGGATGGGAACAATGATTAACTTCATCGCTGTATTCGCTACTATCTTTGGTGTCGCCCAGTCTTTAGGATTCGGCGCCACACAGGTAAATGGTGGATTAAGCTACATTTTTTCAGGCATCAATAACGATCTGCCGACACAGTTAATCATCATTCTTATATTTACAGTTATTTATCTTGCATCGGCAACTACCGGCTTAAATAGAGGAATTCGTTATCTAAGCTGGACAAACATAGCTTTAGCAGCAGTACTGATGCTGTTTGTCCTCTTTGCCGGTCCGACGACCAGTATTCTGAACTCCTTCACTGGCGGAATTGGTAACTATATGCAAAATCTGCCCGATCAAAGCTTTACCACGTATGAGTATACCGGAGATCGAGCATGGCTCGACTCCTGGACAATATTCTACTGGGCGTGGTGGATCGCATGGTCTCCTTTTGTAGGTACATTTATTGCCCGTGTATCCCGCGGCCGGACGATCCGCGAATTTATTTCCGGCGTTTTGCTTGTACCATCGATCTTCTCTTTTTTATGGTTTTCTGTTTTTGCGACTACCGGAATTGCTCAGGACAATGCGCAAAATGGCGGTCTTTACAACTTAATGATAAATCAAAGTGACGAAATTGCTTTATTTGGTTTGCTTGATGCTTTACCTTTTGGAGTTATTACAGGGCTTTTAGCGTTACTTTTGATCATGAGTTTTTTCGTTACTTCAGCAGATTCTGCGACGTTTGTGCTGGGGATGCAGACAACGAACGGAAGCTTAAACCCACCGGTTTCCATTAAATTTATCTGGGGACTTGTTATTTCGGGATCTGCAGCAATGTTACTTGCCTCGGGGGGCATTGCCGGTATACAGATTGTTATGACTATTGCGGCTCTGCCGTTTACCGTTATTATGATCTTAATTACTGTATCATTATTAAAAGCTCTTCAAACCGATCGAAGTATTATTAACAAAGAACGCAAGCTGCGCCAGGATGATGAAACAGGACTTTCCCGTCGCGAACGCGAACAGCTTCGAAGAGAACAGGAAGAGCTCCAAAGAGACCTGACTGGCAAAGAATAGTTTCTAACGAAATAAGAAATCCCCGGCCTCTGTGCCGGGGATTTTATTATGCTGAGAAGTATCAGCTGTCCTTTATCCTTATAAAAAGAGGTTCTATGTCTAATGTTGGGGTGACCCCTCCGTTATCCGGCGAGCGACCATTTATATTGATGATGCAATAACACT
>NZ_JBQOJA010000070.1:0-1815 GCF_054971385.1 Marinococcus tarijensis
ATAGAGCTTCTCCTTCATCGCTTTCGCTTCAGGGCTGCGCACGCCGTCTTTCAGAACGCCGCTGTCACTGCTTGCGCTGTCATCGTCCGCCGGCGGGTTCTTCATCACGTCGCCGAGTTTAGCGAGGGTGTTCGGCCCCGCCACCCCGTCCACGGTCAGGCCGTGGTCCCGCTGGAAGGCTTTGACGGCGGCTTCCGTCTGCGGACCGAATTTTCCATTAGGCTTGGCGATATCAAGGTAGCCTAGTGTGTATAGCTTTTCTTTCATCGCCTGTACGGCTGAACTTGTAATCCCGTCTTTTAGAATCGTGCTGCTGGAAACAGAGGTAGAGGAAGAGAAACTACGGGCTTCCAATACGAATGTCCCGGCTTTGTGCTGTGTTGCTTCTTTCTGTTCGATTGGTACTTCATTTTCTACTGCCTTTTTATCAATTTTGCTATCGGCTTCTGGTGTTTCTTTCTCAGCGTCAGCTTCTATTTCTTTCGTCGTTTCTTTTTCATCAGTTTCTATATCTTCCGAGTCTTCTGTATTTTTATGTTGACCTGATTCTTCTTGTACCGAATCTTGATTATCATCGCCAAAAGGTTGATCTGTTTCGTTGTTTTCAACGTCCTCAAGATCCTCTGTGCTTTTTGAATTAGACGGATCAGTAGGTGTTTCTTCTAAAGAGAGACTTTTTTTAGGTGGATCTTCAGCTTCTGTATTACTGGAAGCTTCACTTTCTTCTGTTATTTTCATATCTTCCAGAATATTCTCAAGCAATTCCTGATCAACTTCCCCGGTTACTTCAAAACTATTTCGTTCCTGGTAATCTGAGATATGGATAGACGTATTATTATCAAACAGAGTATTCGCTTCCTGAAGAGGATAACCTAAAACAATTAAAGCTTCTTCAAGCTCTTTCACTTCAGAAGCTTCAGTACCCTCCGTTATGTATAACTCGTTAATATCGTCTTTTTCATTGGCATAGGCAGTATCAGCAGCGATAAAAGTACCTAATGAAACAGAAACAATAAAAGAGCTGAAAAAAATAATCTTTTTGGATGAAAACATATTCGACCTCCTAATTAAATAGCTCGTAGGTAATATCGGCGTGACTAAGAAAAGTTTCACAGATATACTTGATTCTAAAGTCTTAACAACTATTAAAATTATAAATAAAAAATAATAATTAATTCTTTAGAACTAATTATAACAACCGACGAGAAGAAATTATTACATTCAAATAAAATTAATAAATAACGATAAAAACGGCCTACTTTAAAAATTTTTAAAGGGATAGGTAAAAAATATCGATAAATCTTTTGTATAATAAATACCTATTGATTGGTTCTTATGGCCTAATTAGAATGAAAACATGCACTAAATTCAATTTATATAAAGAGGAGTGAAGAAATAATTAGCATGTTTAAAAATTTAATATTCGCGTTAGCTGGTCTTTTACTTGTCTTTTCGTTTGTATTGTCTAGCCCTTCTTCGGTCAATGCAGCTTCCAATATCGTGAAACACGGTGACAATAGTGTTCAAGCTCAGGAACTGAAGGAAGATCTGTACGAAATAGGTTATTTAGACATTGCGGAACCAAATCAATATTTCGGTCCCAAAACGGAGAAAGCAGTGAAAGAATTTCAACGGGATCATTCATTGACTGTGGATGGAGTGGCAGGGCCAAATACTTTTTCGAAACTAACTGAAGTTATACATAACAATTCCTCTTCAAGTAGTAGCGACGACAGCAGCGATGACAGCGACAGCGGCGTCCTGAAAGACGGCGTGCGCAGCCCTGAAGCGAAAGCGATGAAGGAGAAGCTCTAC
>NZ_JBQOJA010000071.1:0-1771 GCF_054971385.1 Marinococcus tarijensis
AGCAATCGAGGCTTTGCGTATCCGTTACCGGCGGAAAACATCGAATGCTTCCTCACCGGGCTTGAGCAGTTATTTGAGCAAGCCGGAGGTGTGCCTACTCACCTGCGCATCGATAATTTACCGGCGGCTGTGGTGACGGTGGGAAAAGGAGAGGCACGCACCTTCACGGAAAGTTTTTTGGCCTTTCAGGCCCATTACCGGTTTGAGGTCCAGGCCTGTAACCCGGCCAGCGGGCACGAAAAAGGCAACGTCGAAAAGAAAGTGGGCTATACTCGACAGCGGCTGTTTGTTCCCGAGCCGGTCATGACCAGTTTCCCCGAGTTGGCGGATTGGATGAACACACGAATGAAAGCCGATCAGTACCGCCGGCACTATCGGAAGGAAACCATGATCGCTGCGTTGTGGGAGGAAGAGCAACCGCATTTATTGCCCCTCCCGTCCCGATCGTATCCGATATCGACGATCACGACCCGGGTGGTCAATAAATACGGGGAAGTGCCACTCGATCAGGAGAAAATTCTGGTTCCCGGCGCTCGTCCCAAACAAACCCTGGTGGTAGAGAAACGATGGAATGACGTCACGTTTTATCCCCCTTCGGGGGAAGCTCTTTACCGTACCGAACGCGCGTATATGGGGAAGCGTCAGGCGCTGCCATGGTCGAATATTTTGAGCCACTGGAACCAAAAGCCGCGGTCCGTCCCTTATTCCCGGTACCTTTCGTACCTCCCGGAATCGGTTCAATCGTATCTCCTGGAGGAACCAGCCCAAACGAAAGCCCGGGTCTCCCGGTTACGGGCCCTGATCGACGAAGGGTATGAATGGCTGACGATCGCTTCCTTATTTACCATTCCCGGACGCCGGGAGGCAACCAGCTCGGAATTACAGGCCATGATTCAGGCACAGTCCCTGGCGTTCCCGGAACCCTGGGAAGAAACCCATACGCCCCTGACTATCGCTGGTGTGGAAACCGATTTGTATTCCTATGATGCCTTAGTAGAGATGGGAGGGCTTTCGGATGAACGATGAGTTACAGCAGTTATGTAAAACCCTTCATCTGGCTCACCTGCCGGACGAGGTGGAACAGGTACCTTTTGACGACCCACGGTCGTTTCTGGCCGGCGTGTTGCGCCAGGAAGTGGAAGGACGCCACCAGGCCCGAATTGCCCGCCTGATCAAAAAAGCCAAGTTTCGGGAACGAAAAACCCTGGAGGCCTATGAATGGACCGAAACGGTCCAGTTACCAGCAACCTTGACCCAGCCGTCCCTGACATCCCTGCAGTTTGTCGACCACCAGGAAAATGTCATTCTCATGGGGTCTTCCGGCACCGGCAAAACCCATCTGGCGACAGCCTTGGGCCAGGAGGCGTGCCATCAGGGCAAAGAAGTTCGTTTCTTTCAGGTCGCTTCCCTCGTGCAGCAGCTGGAAGAACACTTTCGTGCCGGAACGCTAGGCAAATTCAAACGAGGATTGGACAAGTGCGATGTCCTGATTTTGGATGAGCTGGGATATGTGCCTTTTCAAAAAGAAGGAGCCGAATTATTATTTCATCTGATTACCGACTGTTACGAACGCAAAAGCGTGATCGTCACCACGAATTTAGAATTTGGGCAGTGGAATCGTATTTTTGGAGACAACCGATTAACGGGAGCTCTGGTGGACCGGTTGGTCCACCATGCCCACATCATTGCATTTAAAGGGGAAAGCTATCGACTGAAGCACGCGCTCTCCCATCAAAAGAAAATGACTTCTTCTTAAGTGACCGAAAGTTTC
>NZ_JBQOJA010000072.1:0-1669 GCF_054971385.1 Marinococcus tarijensis
GTTGGTACTCTCAACATAACAGAGGGGCAGATGTTTTTTCATTTCTTTTTATCAAGAACATATTTTGGTGTTGAGCCCGAAAAATTCTCATGAACTCCCCTTATGCGGGGCAGGAAGTTATGATTAAGGAAACGCTTGATGGAAAGATTACTGTTTATCATCGCGGGGAAGCCATTTTAACTTATACAAAGGATGATAAGATCCTTCCACTCTCCGAACAGACACTCTCCGAACAGATAAGAAAAAAGCAGCGTTCAAAGGCTGGCACCTTCCACGCTGCATCAGATATAGAGGTCGCTGTTCGCCCACTAAGCGTCTACGACCAAATTCTTCGAGAGGGAGAGTGAAAATGATGAATCAAGTTATTGATACATACTGTGATTCACTTAAATTATCCACCATTCAGTCAGAGTGGCGTACCCTCACGGAAGAAGCTTCTAAAGATAATATACCATATCACGTCTTTCTTGAGCGACTATTGGAATTGGAAAATCAAGCGCGAATAGAGCGAAGTAGACAAACTCTACTTAAGCTCTCTCGCTTACCTTTTAAGAAAACTTTAGATGCGTTTGACTTCCAACGTATTAGTGGTGTGTCCAGAAGGGACATCGAAGAATACATGAATCTCAGCTTTATCGAACAAAATCAGAATTTAATTTTCCTTGGGCCTCCTGGAGTTGGAAAGACACACCTTGCGGTTTCAATTGCCCTCGAGGCAATCAGTAAAGGATTGAAGACATATTTCATGACAGCACAGGAGCTCGTTACGTCACTAGAGACAGCAGATGCCCAAGGAAAATTGGATAAGAAAATGAGGGGGATCGCTAAGCCCTCCCTCCTGATTATCGATGAAATGGGATACTTAAATCTATCTGATAACGGAGGTCATTACTTATTTCAAGTGATCAGCCGTCGATATGAGAATAGCTCTATTATTCTAACGTCGAACAAGACGTTCAGCCAGTGGGGAGAAGTGTTGGGAGACGGGATTATTGCGACAGCAATATTGGATCGACTGCTTCACCATTCAAGAGTATTCTCAATTGACGGTCCAAGCTTCCGAATGAAAAACAAGTCTGCCGAATAAGGCGGCAGACTTGTATAATTTTAACCCGACGATTTTGTATATAATTAAACGTCCTTGACAGCGATCACCTGAAACAGATAATGAGCGCTGCCTGGATCCAGCTTCATATAGCCCATTTCATCAATAATGAGCACCGATGGTTTGACCAGGCTGCGGATCTTTTTCTCCAGCCGGCCTTCGGCGTCCGCCTTTTGGCACTGAAGCACGAGCTCGTGCGCTGTCACAAAATATGTTTTGTAGCCATGAGCGATGGCTTCCAGTCCCAGCGAAACAGCGAGATGCGTTTTTCCGATGCCCGGAGGGCCAAGGAAAATCAGGTTTTCGTTCGCCTCGATAAAGGATAAGGTGGCACATTCCTGCATACGCCGGTGATCCACGGAGGGCTGGGCCGGGAAATCGAAATCATCCAGGGTCTTTCGAAACGGCAGGCGGGCAAACTTGAGGAGGGTCTGCACCGACCGGGCATGCTTGGCTGCCACTTCTTCTTCCAGAAGGTTGTATAAAAAGGCTCTATAATATTTGTTGGGGTTGAAGCACAAAAAAACACGCAGACTCCCATATCCGTTATACTTGCGTCGACGA
>NZ_JBQOJA010000073.1:0-1601 GCF_054971385.1 Marinococcus tarijensis
TGATATGCTCCCCTTTAAGTAGACAGGTGAAATAAATCATCTGTTTTGCTTAGAGGGGAGCATTTTTTATGTCTTATCGAGGATATACAAACGAGCAGAAAATAGCGGTGATTCACGCTTTTCACCAACGAACGGAGAGTGTAGATGATTTTTGTGATCGTTGGGGCATTCGCGGAACAACGTTAAGAGACTGGATGGAGCGGTACGAACGCCATGGAGCCGAAGCACTAACGAAAGCGACCCAGTGGAAACGATATTCCCCGGAACGGAAACAAGAAGCTGTAGAGGCGTACCTGAACGATGGGATATCCCAGCGGGATATTATTTACATCTACGGCATTTCGAGTAGATCCGTGCTTCAAAGGTGGATTGTGCAGTATCATGAAGGGACCCTATCCAAGAAACGAGGAGGTTCCCCGATGACACACGCACGCTCCACCACCTGGCAGGAACGAATAACGATTGTCCAGGACTGCCTGGCCCAACAAAAAGATTACAGCCGTGTCGCCGAGCAGCATCATGTTTCCTATAATCAGGTATACCAATGGGTCCGGAAATATGAACAGGGCGGCTGGGAAGCCCTGGAGGACCGGCGCGGCCGCTCCCGGCCATCCCAAACGTTAACCAACGAAGAGCAAGCCAAACAGGAGAAACGGCGGATCGAGAAGGAAAACGAACAATTACGCATGGAGAATGCCTTTTTAAAAAAGCTCCAGGACATCGAAAGGAGGGATCGCTGACGCGGGTACGTTATGCGTCCCGGTTTCAAGCCATTCAGGAGCTGCAGGAGGAACAGGGGTTTCCGGTGCAGGCGTTGTGCCGGATCGCTGGGGTTTCCCGGGCGGCCTATTATAAATGGCGGAAACGCACCCCCACGGCGGAGGAAAAGCACAATGAGGCGCTGATGGTGCTCGTCCGTGAGGTACAGACCCGGGTGCGGGGCATTTATGGGTACCGGCGGATGGCCCAACACCTAACCCGGGAGCTGGGGCATCCGGTCAACCGGAAACGCCTGTATCGGCTCATGAAGATCTACGATCTTCAGGCCGTGATCCGGCGGAAGAAGAAACGTTCGCCGGCAGCTTCGCCCCAGCACGTGGAGGCAAACAAACTCAACCGGAACTTTCAGGCTTCGCAACCCAATGAGAAATGGCTGACGGACATCACGGAATTCGTGGACGCTACCGGACGAAAAGCGTTTCTCAGCACCGTATTCGATCTGTACGACAAGTCGATCGTTCATTATGAAATCAGCCCGCTTAATAATAATCAACTGGTCTTTCAGACGATGGAACAAGCTCTTCGAGCTTGTCCGGGCGCCCAGCCCATGATTCACAGCGACCGGGGCTTCCAGTATACCTCGCGGGGATTTAAGGCCATCGTGGAGGCCCACGGCCTGGACCACAGCATGTCGCGGGTGTCCCGGTGTCTGGATAACGGACCCATGGAAGGGTTTTTTGGCACGCTGAAATGCGAAGAATACTATCTGCCGGACTCGTTTTATGCCACCTATGAGGACCTGGTGAAAGCGATTCGTCGCTACATTCGGTTTTACAACCACCAACGATACCAGGAACATTTAAACGGCTTGACCCCGATAG
>NZ_JBQOJA010000074.1:0-1501 GCF_054971385.1 Marinococcus tarijensis
GGGGCTGTCCCAAAAATAGGACAGCCCCCCTTTTCTATGCGCAAACAAAGAAAGAGATCATCCTTGAATGATATGGTTAAGTCACGACAACCTCCATACGACAAGGATGATCTCTTATGTTTACTGATGATAACACAACGGTTGCTACCCTTCCAACAGCTCTGGAAGCTATGATCCCCGACGGGGATCTGGTACGGATCGTTAATGATACTATTGACCGCCTGACCGAGCGGTTTGAGGCGTCTCCGGATGCCTCCCGGGGGCGGCCGGCCTACTCACCTCAAATCATGACAAAAATCGTCATCTATGCCTACGCCCGGGAGTGGTATTCGGCCCGGGCGATCGAGCAAGCGCTGCAGGAAAACCTCCGCATGATGTGGCTGGCCGGGGGCCGGACGCCCAACTTCCGAACCATCAACCGATTCCGCTCTGATCAGATGCAGGAACGGATCACGCCACTGTTTCACCACGTGGTTCAGGAACTGCTCGACCACCAGCTGATTACCGGAGACCATTATTTTCTGGACGGGACCAAAATCGAGGCGGATGCCAACCGGTATACGTTTGTATGGCGCAAGTCCACCGTCCGGCATGACCAGCGCCTCCAAGAGAAATTGGCAGCGCTCTGGCAGGAAGTTGCTCCGTTTCTGTCGCTGCCCGACGGGCAGGAACGGATCGACACGGACGTGCTGCGGGCCGCCGCGGTCCAAATAGCCGGACGCCAGGAGGAGGCTAGGCAGCGTCAGGCCGACGCGGCCTCT
Source organism: Marinococcus tarijensis (assembly GCF_054971385.1). NCBI lineage: Bacteria > Bacillati > Bacillota > Bacilli > Caryophanales > Bacillaceae > Marinococcus > Marinococcus tarijensis. The sequence goes on from NZ_JBQOJA010000074.1 coordinate 762, forward strand.
CCCGACGAGCGCCGGGAAGCTAAAGTCGAGGTAAAGTGGTGGCGGAAACGTCACCGTCAGATCGAGCGGGATTATCTGCCGCGGCTGGTCAAATACGAGCGGTACCTGGCGACCTTCGCCGGGCGCAACAGCTTTTCGAAAACCGATCCGGATGCCACGTTTATGCGGATGAAAGACGACCACATGGGGAACGGCCAACTGAAACCGGGGTACAATATCCAAATGGGCACGGAAAACCAGTACATTGTTGGCTATACGGTGCACCCCAATCCCACCGACACGCGTTGTTTGGTTCCGCATCTGACGATGCTGGACGAGCGTCCGCTCCCGTTTCCAGGCCAAATCATTGCCGATGCCGGGTATGGTAGCGAACCCAACTACCTCACCCTGATCGAAGAGGCCATTCCGTTTTTGATTCCGTATCCCCGCATGCGTCAGGAACAGACCCGGGCCTTTCAGCGGGCCATCCATCCGGTGCAAAACTGGACCTATGACGAAAAGGACGACCTGTACTGGTGCCCGAATCATCGAAAAGTGCAGTTTCAAGCCTATGAGTGTCGGACCGACCGCTATGGGTACCAGCGGGACTTTAAGCGGTATGAAAGCGAAGACTGCAGCGAGTGTCCGTTGAAACCCCAATGCACCACGGCCCAGGGCAACCGCCAGGTCCGCATCAACCCGGTCTATGAAGAGGGCAAGGCGATCGCCCGCCGGGCGTTAACGAGCGACGAGGGAGCATC
>NZ_JBQOJA010000075.1:0-1310 GCF_054971385.1 Marinococcus tarijensis
CCCGATGATTTTGTGGGTCAGGCCACGCGGTAGGCGTCATACACGCTTTCCAGGGTCGCGCCCGCCCGGGCGCGCTGATAAATATCCGCGATCTCTCGTCGCCGATGGTCCAGATGACTGGCATGAAAGGCCTCGCTGATGGTGCCGGTAAATGCCCAGGCAAGCAGGAGCCAGGCCGTTTGAAGGAGAAGCAGATAGCGTCGGATGGCCGAGGCGCTCCGCAACCGGTATCCGCCCATCGACAGCTTGCCCTTGGCTTCCTGGAAAAAGGTTTCAATGGCCCATCGATGCTGATACCAGGATAAGACCTCCCCGGCGGTCATCGAGGAATCGGTGGAAAAGAAAAACCGATACGCTTCGTGGGAAGCAGAAGCCCGGGAACCAACGACCACGCCGGACAGGCCCCCTTTCAACTGCCCCTGAAACCGAACCATCTCATAGGTGGTGGTCCGGACGGTCCCAAGGTCCGGATCTTCCGCCTGCCGGGCCCGTTGGGCCCAGTCTCTGGCCGGTAACGGCATGGGCGCCGTATGGAGCACGCGGTTGCTTTTGATCGCGCCAATAAAATGCCAGCCCTGGTCCCGAACGGCCCGGATCAGTTTTTCCGACGCATACCAGCTGTCGGCCAGGATATAGACGGGCCGATTACCCACATCGATCGTCCAAAGCTGCTGAAGGGCCAGATCGATTTTGCTGGGGCCCTCCTTATCATATCGTTCGATATGATAAGGATACAGACGCTCGCTAGTCCCCACCATGACCGTCAACCATTGATGCCCGTAAACGGTCGTCCCGGTCTGATGATCAAAATGATATCCGCCGTCTTCGATCGGGTGGTGCGCCTGTGACGAAGGCTTCGATTTGGGAACGACGGTATCATCGATGGCAATAAGAACCGGATGGGTGCCGGAAGCCTGCCGCCGGACATGCTGCAGCACCAATCGCTGGAGCTTCCGCTCCAGGGCATCGTCGTCCACCCGGGAGGTGCGAAAAAACCGGGTGACCGATGAGTGGTGGGCGGAATGATTCGCAGCTTTTTGGAGGGCTTTCACGCTCCCATTGCGGTGCTCCCGGGTCCAGCCTTCCAGCAGCTGTTGCATGTGCCACGCGGCCGGAGCAGACATAAAGAACCGGAGGTTCCATTGGTGAAAGATATTGGCGATCCAGGAGGAATATGATACGGTAGACTTGAGGCAGAATCCTTTCTCGATGGTGTTTTCGTCGATGTCATCGTACCGTATCTACGGGGATTCTGTCTCTTTTTTATCGTTAATGGAAATAATTGTTAGTAAACCCGCAACAAAAGAGAG
>NZ_JBQOJA010000076.1:0-1303 GCF_054971385.1 Marinococcus tarijensis
GGCTCAACACCAAAATATGTTCTTGATAAAAAGAAATGAAAAAACATCTGCCCCTCTGTTATGTTGAGAGTACCAACAACCAACAAAAAGAGGGAGACAGATGTACACTCATTTTATCAGCCATTTATTAGACTTACCAGGGGTTCAGATCACTGCTGTTCAACAAGAAACCGATGGCCTCATCTGCCGGGTGCAGCCAAACGATGTTGTTCAAGCATGCCCGACCTGTCGGTCGGCGGCTTCGGTGATCCGTCGTGGTACAGCGTATATTCGAAAAGTTCGTCATCTTCCTGTCTTTGGGTATGATGTCTTTCTTCATCTTCCTGCTATTCGCTTATCCTGCCACAGCTGTGGCAGCTCGTTTGTTTGGCAGTACGAAGGTATAGCTCCTAAAAAACGATATACCAAAGCCTTCGAGCAACAAGTTTCCTCTGTCCTGGGAAGCACCATCCAGCATATGGCCCGTGTCCTACGCATGCCGATCACGTCACTTACACGCCTTTGTCATCAATGGATGCGTCAAGAAAGCGCTCGGGTTCAAAACGAGTGCTGGGAAGAGGCTGCTTCCAGCCCCAAGCTGGTGCTGGGCATCGATGATTTTGCGATTCGGAAAGCTCATACTTACAACACCGGGCTTCATGACTTACGAGGAGAATCATTGTTAGAGGTGATCCCGGGACGTACGGTCGAAGAGCTTCATCAATATATCGATCAGCACCCCGAATGGGGTGCTCTCCAGCCCCAGGCGGTCGTTCTAGATTTAGCTCCGGGGTACCACCGGTTTGTGAAAGAAGTCTATCCAGGTGCTATTCGAATTGCCGATCGGTATCACGTCAACCGATATGTAACAGAGGCATTACATACCATAAGAAAAGACGTCCAAAAGCAGCTTGCTTCTCATGCAAAAAAACACTTGAAGCGACGGCATCGTCTATTAGGTAAACGAAGAGACCACTTAACAAAGGCAGAAGCTAACGAATGTTCGGTTCTTTTATCTTATTCCTCTCTGCTCTCCCAGGCCTATGAATGGAAGGAGGTCTTCATCGATTGGTATGACTGCAGCGCTTCTTACACGCTAGCTCAAAAGGGCTTCCAGTTCTGGCTGCAGGCAGGAGAAAAAATCGATCACCCGGCGATTCGCTCTTGCTTAAGAACGATGAATAACTGGGAAGCAGAAATTTGCAATTATCATCAGCTTCGCTTTACCAATGCAGCTGTAGAAGGTAAAAATAATAAAATCAAGGCGCTGCAGCGCCGCCATTACTTCACTCGTAACCCGGAGGGTTACAAACAACGCCTGCTT
>NZ_JBQOJA010000077.1:0-1279 GCF_054971385.1 Marinococcus tarijensis
AGAATGAAGTTACCGACCACATCCACAGAAAAGAGGACTTCCCTATGAATAATTTTTCGACAGATATTGCTCACGCTCTAGTCCAACATCAGGATATCAACGAGATCTTTCGATCTCATCTGGAACACGCCGTGAACCAGCTGCTTCAAACCGAATTGACGTCCTTTCTGGATTATGAGAAATACGATGCGTCCGGCATCGGTTCCGGCAATTCCCGCAACGGCACGTACGAACGCACCTTGAAAACGGAATTTGGGGAGCTGTCGCTGGCGATTCCCCGGGACCGGAACGGGGACTTTCACCAACAGACGGTCGCGCCGTACAAACGGACCAATGATACGCTGGAAGCCTTTGTGATGCATATGTACCACAAGGGCGTCACCACCGCGGAGATCGCCGATCTCCTGGAACGCATGTATGGCCACCATTACACGCCGCAGACGATTTCCAATATGACGCAGACCATGGAAGCCGAAGTGGAAGCCTTTCGACACCGGTCGCTGGCGAAACGCTACGCCTGCATCTATCTGGATGCCACGTTTATCGCGTTGAAACGGGACACGGTCGCCAAAGAAGCCGTGTATATCGCGGTCGGGATTCAGGAAGACGGCTCCAAAGAAGTGCTGGCGTATCTGCTGGCTCCGACTGAATCCGCGGGCAACTGGCAGGAGCTCCTGGAGGACCTTCAGGTCCGCGGCCTCGAAGAAGTACTCCTGGTCATATCAGATGGACTGGCAGGCATGACCGATGCGATCCACGCCGTCTATCCGAGTGCCCGGCATCAGACGTGTTGTGTGCATGTCTCCCGCACCCTTGCCCGCAAGGTCCGCGTGCAGGATCGTCCGGCGGTTTGTGCTGACTTCAAAACCGTGTACCGGGCCAACAGCCGCGACGAAGCCGCTGAAGCCCTTCAAGCGTTTATCGATGCGTGGTCCTCGCGGTATCCATCGATTCGCCGGGTGCTCGACGAGCACCCCACCTTACTCACGTTTTATGATTTTCCCTCCGCGATCTGGCGGAGCCTGTACTCGACGAATCTGATCGAATCATTCAACAAGCAGCTCAAGAAATACGTCAAACGCAAAGAACAATTCCCGAATGAAGCGTCCATTGAACGGTTTTTGGTCAGCCGTTTTGATGCCTACAATCAAAAGTTTTCCACCCGCTGCCACCTGGGCTTCGCCCAGGCCCAACATCAATTGGAAGATATGTTTCAACGGCAGGGTTAACTTCAAGGCTGGAAAAGGACAGCCGTTTACACAAAATTATTGACGGTCCC
>NZ_JBQOJA010000078.1:0-1271 GCF_054971385.1 Marinococcus tarijensis
TGCACTGACCTAGAAATATGAGACAAGATAAAGCACCTAGCCTTCTGCCGTTCGGTATTCCACCGGCGTGTGGAAGGCTAATTTCGTAAAAGGTCGCTGATAATTGTAATAATACATGTACGTCTGCACGTTTTCTAGTATAATGGTAGACGTTAGGGGCACCCCTTGCGGGGTGCGGAATCCTTCCGACTTTAGCGAGGAATGGAAGGATTCAATGACGGCATTATCAAAGCAGTTGCCTCGGCGCGACATGCTTGTGATAATGCCTTTTTTGTGAGCTGCCTCCTGAAAGGCATAAGAGGTGTACTGGCAGCCCTGATCGCTGTGGAGGATCGTACCGCTGGTTTCCCGGCCGGCGCAGGCTCGTTCCAGGGTGTCGAGCACCAGGGCGGTATCCTGCCGATCGCGGATCGTATACGCCAGCACTTCATTGTTGTACAGGTCCATCACGGTGGATAAATACCACATGGTTGGCCCGTACGGCAGGTACGTGATATCCGTAACCCATTTTTCATTCGGCTGCCGGGCTTGAAACTGTTGATCCAGCCGATTCGGTACCACCATATCGGAGAGGCCGGCGGGTTTCCGGGTCCGTTTAGGTTTGATTTGGCACTGGAGGCCGTACTTCTGCATGATGCGCTGGACGGTGCACCGATGGACATGAATCCCATGATCTTTTCCCAACAGTCCCCGGATGGTCCGGTGCCCCACCCGAAACTGGAGGGAGTGGCAGAGGTCGATAATCTGTTGGTCGAGCCCGGAGGGCTCCCACGACTTCCGGCACCAACGGTAATAGGTGGCCCGGGGCACCCCAAACATGTGACACAAGAACGTTACCGTATACGTTTGCCGGTGCTGGCCGACGAAGGCGAGGAAGACTTCCGGGTCCACCTCCTTTCGAGTTCCTGGTACTTTCCCCGCAACGCCTCCTTCATTTCGTAGTACTCCACCTGTTGCCGCAACTGGTCGATTTCGCTGTCTTGCGGACCTTTGCCATACGTGTACTGCTTGCCAACCGGCTGGCGAAGACGATGCTCTTCTCCGTTCTGGACCCACCTGGCCCATTGTTTGATTTGCGATACATTCTTAATGCCGAAGGCATCCATGAGTGACCGGTTGCTCCATCCTTCCTCCCATTTAAGCCGTAGAACTTCCCGTTTCACTTCTGCTGGATACCGTCGTTTACTTTCTCCCATAAGAAAAACACCTCCATCTATCGATCCTACTACGAATACGACGTGAGAGGTGCTTTTATCTGTCTCATTTATTTA
>NZ_JBQOJA010000079.1:0-1262 GCF_054971385.1 Marinococcus tarijensis
ATTCACAGAAAAGAGGACTTCCCTATGAATAATTTTACTACAGATATTGCTCACGCTCTAGTCCAACATCAGGATGTCAACGAGATCTTCCGATCTCATTTGGAACACGCCATCAATCAGCTGCTTCAAACCGAATTAACGTCCTTTCTGGATTACGAAAAGTACGATGCGTCCGGCATTGGTTCCGGCAATTCCCGTAACGGCACATACGAACGCACGCTGAAAACCGAATTTGGGGAGCTCTCGCTGTCGATTCCTCGCGACCGGAACGGAGACTTTCACCAACAGACGGTCGCGCCATATAAACGGACGAATGACACGCTGGAAGCGTTTGTGATGCATATGTACCACAAGGGCGTCACGACCGCGGAGATCGCCGATCTCCTGGAACGCATGTACGGCCATCATTACACGCCGCAGACCATTTCCAACATGACCCAAGCGATGGAAGCCGAAGTGGAGGCGTTTCGAGGCCAGCCATTGGCGAAACGCTATGCCTGCATCTATCTGGACGCCACGTTTATCGCCTTAAAACGGGACACGGTGGCCAAAGAAGCGGTATATATCGCGGTCGGGATCCAGGAAGACGGCTCCAAAGAAGTGCTGGCGTACCTGCTGGCTCCGACCGAATCAGCAGGCAATTGGCAGGAACTCCTAGAGGACCTTCAGGTCCGCGGCCTCGAAGAAGTACTCCTGGTCATATCAGATGGACTGGCAGGCATGACCGATGCGATCCACGCCGTCTATCCGAGTGCCCGGCATCAGACGTGTTGTGTGCATGTCTCCCGCACCCTTGCCCGCAAAGTCCGCGTGCAGGATCGTGCGACGGTCTGTGCCGATTTCAAAACCGTGTACCGGGCGAACAGCCGGGAGGAAGCGGCCGAGGCGCTCGAGGCGTTTATCGCAGCGTGGTCCTCGCGGTATCCATCGATTCGCCGGGTGCTCGACGAGCACCCCACCTTACTCACCTTTTATGATTTCCCGTCCGCCATCTGGCGGAGTCTGTATTCTACCAATCTCATCGAATCGTTCAACAAGCAGCTGAAAAAATACGTTAAACGCAAAGAACAGTTTCCGAATGAAGCGTCCATCGAACGGTTTTTGGTCAGCCGGTTCGACGTGTACAATCAAAAATTTTCCACCCGCTGCCACCTGGGATTCGCCCAGGCCCAACACCAATTGGAAGACATGTTTCAACAGCAGGGGTAACTTTACGGCTGGAAAAGGACAGGGGCCGTTTACACAAAATTATTGACGGTCCC
>NZ_JBQOJA010000080.1:0-1153 GCF_054971385.1 Marinococcus tarijensis
AAAATAATAAAATCAAGGCGCTGCAGCGCCGCCATTACTTCACTCGTAACCCGGAGGGTTACAAACAACGCCTGCTTCTAGAGTGTAACGACAAGCGGGTGCAGTATTGAAGGGTCAAGAACATATTTTGGTGTTGAGCCATTTTTCGAGCGTGATAATTCATGACGCCGTCTTTTCCTATCTTTCGATAGGTTAGATAACTCACTTCATACCTTGTTGGAAGAGAATCGAGAGATTCTTTCATCCAAAGTTCCACAGGCTTTCGTTCTGTTGTAGAGTGGACACGCTGATTCGCTCTTTCTTCGACCCATCTCATTAGTGTACGATTCAATTCCTGTAATGATTGAACTGAGGACGTCTCTAACCAGCCATTCATATACCCTATGAACCGTTCCACTTTTCCTTTGGTCTGAGGCCGATAAGGTCGGTGGACCTTTGGTGTAAATCCATAATAATCGACGAAGTCTAAAAACTTTTCATTCCACTCAACTTCAGAACCACTTCTTCGGTTTATTATCGTCTTCATATTGTCGAACAGAACCTTTTCCGGAACACCTCCAAAGTATTCGAAGGCATTAACTAGACAGTGAAGCAGATGCTCTCGGTCCTGCCTTTCCGCAAAACAAACATAACTCATCCGTGAATAAGACAAAGTAGCCACAAATATCATTAACGGTATAATATCTCCATCAACTTGATAAAGGCCAGCTTCTTTCCAGTCCACCTGTATTTGCTCTCCTGGTTCAGTCTCATACCGTCTGGTATGACTTTCTTTAAAGGCCTTGCGATATGGCTGTACAAATTCTTTAAGGATCGTTTTTCCGCCTGAATATCCCTGTTTTCGAATTTCTTGATAAAGCTTTTCACAATTAAATACATGGTCTTCAAGTACTCGCCTTAATAGGTACTCTTTATAGGGATCTAATTTTGACCCTTTCTTCGTGCGTTTTTGTACATGATTTCTTTCTCTTTCACTTAGAGATTTCACCGTATGTCGATGCATCCCCAACATCTGTGTGTTTTTTGCAATGAAAAAGTACATAATCATGCAGGCTTTTGTACACAACCCTGCCAGTGAAACTTTCGGTCACTTAAGAAGAAGTCATTTTCTTTTGATGGGAGAGCGCGTGCTTCAGTCGATAGCTTTCCCCTT
>NZ_JBQOJA010000081.1:0-1056 GCF_054971385.1 Marinococcus tarijensis
CTTGAATTGTAATATTAAGTGCAACACCTAAAAAATAAAAAACACCCATGGTATCCCAGTGTAAAATGAAAGTACCACCAAACACTCACACGGAGGGATACCATGAGCTACTCTCATCTTACCATGATCGAACGTGGACAACTAGAGGCTCTGACGAGCCTCCGCTGGTCCATCCGGCGGATTGCGGCTTTTCTGGGCCGGCATCCATCGACCATTTCCCGGGAACGCCGGCGCCAGGCATCTTCCGAAACGTATCAGGCTGCGCAGGCCCAGGAAGCCTATCGTCAACGGCGGAAGGCCTGCGGGCGAAAAGGTAAAGCGACGCCCGAGCTGCTTCAAGCCATTACCCGTCATCTCCATGCGACCTGGTCCCCCGAACAAATCGCCCGGTACGTCCCGGAGGTTACGGTGGAGTGCCGCACGATCTATCGATGGCTGTACCAGGGGTTATTGGTGCAGGGAGACCTGCGCTGCCTCCGGCAAAAAGGCAAACGGAAGAAGGTGCGGGAAACCCGTGGCCGTTTCACGATCGGTCGGCGCATCGAGGAACGCCCCGCCGCGGTAGATACTAGGCAAACCTTTGGGCACTGGGAAATGGATACCATTGTTTCGTCCCGTGGAAAAAGCAAGGGTTGCCTGGTGACGCTTACCGAACGCAAAAGCCGGCACCTGTTGGCTGTCCCAATACCGGACCGGCGGTCCGGGACCGTAGCCACTGCCGTGGAAACGCTGATGGATCAGTATCCCCGTGGTGTTTTTGAAAGCATGACGGTGGATCGGGGCAAAGAATTCGCCTGCTTTCCCGCCCTCGAGACCCGGGGCGTGCCCGTGTATTTTGCCGATCCCTATGCCGCCTGGCAGCGGGGAACCAATGAAAATACCAATGGCCTTCTCCGAGAATTTTTCCCGAAGGGCATGGATTTAGCTCTCCTCAGCCGGCAGGAAGTGGACTATGTCACTGGACTGATTCACCGCCGCCCCAGAAAATGTTTACATGGGAAGACCACGGACGATGTGTTTCAAAAAGAAGTGTTGCGCTTAAATTGACAATCTAAG